>JBAQUE010000080.1:0-1636 GCA_049297315.1 Rugosibacter sp. | reverse complement strand
GTGAATTCGCTGAACGATGTGCCGGGCGCCAACGACTGGGTCAGGCTGGTAGCCAGCTGGCTGGTGGCCGGCGCATCGACCGGCGTTTCCGCCGCGTTGTTAATCAGCCATTGCAGATTATTTGCCGAGTCGGCATTGGCCAGCGCTTCATCGAGTGTGATGACATTCGCCTTGTAGAGGTTGAACAGGCATTGCTCAAAGGTCTGGCTACCAGGCGCCATGCTCTTCTCCATGGCATCCTTGATCTCATTCAAATCGCCTTTTTCGATCAGCTCGGCGATATAGCGCGAATTGAGCAGCACCTCCACCGCCGGCGTGCGGCTGCCGTCAGGTTTTTTGACCAAGCGTTGCGAAATGACGGATTTCAACGCCACGGAAAGATCCGCCAATAAAGCCGGACGGTTATCTACAGGATAGAAACTGATGACCCGGCTCATCGCATGGTAACTGTTGTTGGCATGCAGCGTGGCAAGGCAAAGGTGGCCAGACTGCGCATAGGCGATGGCCTGGCCCATGGTGTCCTTGTCGCGAATCTCGCCGATGAAAATCACGTCCGGCGCCTGGCGCAACGCATTTTTCAATGCCGTCTGGAACGACAACGTATCGGTGCCGACTTCGCGCTGGTTGACGATGGACTTCTTGTTGCGGAAGAGAAACTCTACTGGATCTTCCAGCGTGAGGATGTGGCCAGTACGGCTGGCATTGCGGTAATCCAGCAGGGAAGTTAGCGTCGTGGACTTTCCCGAACCCGTGGCGCCCACTATCAACACCAGACCCCGCTTTTCCATGATGACATCCTTCAGGACATTTGGCAGCCCCAGTGTGTCGAACTGTGGAATGTCCGCAGGGATATAACGCACCACCATCGCCGGGGTGCCACGTTGATGGAAGCAGGAAATGCGATACACCCCAACATCTTTCAGGCTGCTGCGGACATTCAGTTCCCGTGTTTTCTCCAGCTCGGCCATCTGCTCTGCGGACAGGACTTCGCGCAACAGGGCGGTAACCGTCGCCAAGTCAAGTATTGTGGCATTGACGGGGATCGCATTGCCATTGATCTTGATGGTGATCGGCGCACCGCAGGAAAAGAACAAATCAGACGCCTTTTTATCAGCCATCAACTGAAACAGCTTGTGCATATTGCCCATGATCTTTTCTCCCTGGCGTGGCACTGAGGAAATCAGTCGCGCAACAATTCGTTGATGCTGGTTTTCGCCCGCGTCTGCGCATCCACGCGCTTGACGATGACGGCGCAATACAGGCTGTATTTGCCATCGGCCGAAGGCAGGTTGCCGCTGACCACTACCGAGCCTTCAGGCACGCGGCCATAAGTGATTTCACCCGTGGCGCGGTCATAAATCTTCGTGCTCTGGCTGATATACACGCCCATCGAAATCACGCAATTGTCTTCGACGATCACGCCTTCCACAATTTCCGAACGGGCGCCGATGAAACAGTTGTCGCCGATGATGGTCGGGTTGGCCTGGAGGGGCTCGAGCACGCCACCAATGCCGACGCCGCCGGACAGGTGCACGTTCTTGCCGATCTGGGCACAGGAACCGACGGTGGCCCAGGTGTCGACCATGGTGCCTTCGCCCACGTGGGCACCGATGTTCACGTAGGAGGGCATCAACAC
>JBAQUE010000079.1:0-3012 GCA_049297315.1 Rugosibacter sp. | reverse complement strand
GGCCATCCTCTTCGATAAGCTTGGCATCGCCACCGCCGATGTGCTCGCCGCCGCCGGCACCAAATGGAACTTCCTCAAATTCTCGCCGGGTCTCGTCGGCGGCCACTGCATCGGCGTCGACCCGTATTACCTCACGCACAAGGCCGAGATGCTCGGCTATCACCCGCAGGTGATCCTCGCCGGACGGCGCATCAACGACGGCATGGGCAAATTCATCGCCGAAAAAACCATCAAGCTGATGGCGCAGGCAGGCAGCCCGGTCAAGGACGCCAAAGTCACCGTGCTCGGCCTCACCTTCAAGGAAAACTGCCCCGACCTGCGCAACTCGAAAGTACCGGACATCATCACTGAACTGCAAAGCTATGGCGTTACCGTCAGCGTGCACGACCCGCTGGCCGATGCTGACGAGGCGATGCACGAATACGGGCTGGCGCTCACCGCCTGGGACGAACTGCCGGCAGCCGATGCCGTCGTCATCGCCGTGGCGCATGATGCCTATCGCCAACTCGGGGCTGCCGGCATTGCCGAACGATTGAATGCGGCTGGTTGCATTGTCGACGTCAAATCATTGTTCGTGCAGGGCGCATTTGGCGCACGAAAAGCCTGGGCGCTATAAGTTGCGCCCTGCTGCCAGCAAGCTAATGGGGGATGGAATTTTTCATATGCAACCCCTGCCAGGCTTTTCGGCATTGCCGTCATGAACATCCTGGTCACAGGTGCTAACGGCTTTATTGGCAAGGCAACATGCGCAGCCCTGCGGCAGGCGGGACACGCGGTAACGCCGACAGTGCGTCGGCCCAACAGCCTGGCGGGTGAGCAGGTCATCGGCGACATTGGCGCGCAAACCGACTGGCGCGCGACACTCGCCGGCATGGATGGCGTGGTGCATCTGGCGGCACGCGTGCATCTGATGCGCGACACCGCCACCGACCCGCTGGCGCAGTATCGCGCGGTAAACATGGAGGGTACGTTGCATCTCGCACGGCAGGCAGCGGCGGCAGGGGCCAAGCGTTTCGTGTTCGTCAGTTCGATCAAGGTGAATGGCGAAGAACGCGCAAAACCCTATACCGAGGCAGATGCGCCACAGCCCGAGGATGATTACGCCTGCTCCAAATGGGAAGCTGAACAAGGCCTGTGGAAAATCGCAACGCAAACCGGGCTGGAAGTCGTGATCCTGCGCCCGCCGCTGGTGTATGGTCCCGGCGTGGGAGTGAATTTTCTGGCGCTGCTGCGCGCCGTGGCGCGAGGCATGCCCTTGCCGCTCGGCGCAATCCACAATCAGCGCAGCCTGGTTTATATAGGCAACCTGACCGATGCGATCATCCATTGTCTCGAACATCCGGCAGCGGCTGGCAAGACATTTTTGGTCAGTGACGGCGAGGATGTGTCGATGCCCGAACTGATACGCCGCATCGCGGCGGCGCTCGGGCGCCCGGTCCGGCTGCTGCCTGTGCCGCCATCGTTACTGCGCATGTTGGCGACGCTCACCAAAAAATCGGCGCTGGCGAGACGCCTCATGGATTCACTGACGCTCGACAGCACGGCCATTCGCCATACGCTCAATTGGTCGCCACCGTTCACATTGAATGAAGGCCTGCGCAAAACGACGGCATGGTATCTGAGCCAGAAAAAATGAAACTTTTTTTACTGCCTGTGCTGTCATTCACCCTGTGCTTTTTTCTGTTGCGCTGGTTGCTTCATGGCCGCTTGGCGCAGGCGATGCTGGATCAGCCAAATCACCGCTCGCTGCATACCACGCCGACGCCACGCATCGGCGGCCTGGGTGTGCTGGCCGGCGTTCTTGGGGGTGGTGTGCTGGTGGGCGGGATACCGCCATTGCTGTTTGTTCTGCTGGCTTTGCTCGGCGGCTTCTGCTTTATCGATGATCGTCGCGGTCTGCCGACGGCGCTGCGTTTGGCGGTGCATTTATTTGCGGCCGCTGTGTGGGTAGTTAGCCTGGGAAAAGTCGGCGGTGGTGATACGGCGCATTGGCTGATAGTCATCGGACTCACGCTCGCGCTGGGCTGGATGATGAACCTCTACAATTTCATGGACGGCGCCAACGGGCTGGCGGGCGGCATGGCGCTATTCGGCTTCAGCGCTTACGGTGCGGCCGCAGCGTTGGCCGGGCAGCCTGAACTGGCGACGCTGGATTTTGTGATCGCGGCTGCGGCACTGGCTTTTTTGCTGTTCAACTTTGATCCGGCGCGCGTGTTTCTTGGCGATGTGGGTTCCATTCCGCTGGGATTTCTAGCAGGTGCTTTGGGATTATGGGGCTGGCGGACGAATGCCTGGCCACTGTGGTTTCCGCTACTGGCGTTCTCGCCCTTTATTGTGGATGCAACGTACACGCTGCTGCGTCGGTTGTTACGCGGCGAGAAGGTATGGCAGGCGCATCACGAGCATGCCTACCAACGCTTGGTACGTTCCGGCTGGTCGCATCGGCGGCTGGCGTTGGCGGCGTATGGATTGATGGCTTCATGCGCTGTGAGCGCACTGGTGTTGCGCAGCATGGACATTACCATGGTTGCGGCCAGCCTGCCGCTTTGGGCCGCGATCTACGCTGCCTTGTTATTGGCCGTGGCGCACCGCTGGCGTCAGGAAAAGTAAAGCTGCGCCGGCACGATTCCGGGACTGCTGAAAATCCGTATCATGCAAAAAATTCAGCGTCAGCAAACCGTTTAGCGGCGGCGTCTCTGGCGGTCAGTTTAGGTTCGCCTTCGAGTGGCCAATCAATGTTCAAAGCCGGATCATTCCATAGCAGGCTGCGCTCAAACTCGGGCGCATAGTAATCCGTGGTTTTGTAGAGTACCTCAGCTAATTCAGAGAGGACGACGAAACCGTGAGCGAAACCTTCGGGCACCCACAGCTGTTTTTTGTTCTCCGCACTGAGATGCACGCCCACCCATTGACCAAAAGTTTTTGCGCTTTTACGCAGATCGACCGCCACATCGAAGACTTCACCCTGCACGGTACGGACGAGTTTGCCCTGCGGCTGCTTGATCTGGTAAT
>JBAQUE010000078.1:0-2969 GCA_049297315.1 Rugosibacter sp. | reverse complement strand
GATTGAAACAGTTGCCCCCTGAAACCTTGGACACGACACCCGCGATGCGCGCCCCGGCAACGGGGCGCGAGGATTGAAACGCCGACCAGCACTTTGCCGGGTTTTGTGAAACCACCGATGCGCGCCCCGGCAACGGGGCGCGAGGATTGAAACCTAACCTTCCTAACCTTCCTAACGTAAAAAGGGTGGGATGCGCGCCCCGGCAACGGGGCGCGAGGATTGAAACACGCTGCAAGTGGTCGATGGCGATTCAGGGCTGATGATGCGCGCCCCGGCAACGGGGCGCGAGGATTGAAGTATGCAGGTCAGCCTTGAAGGCGCCACCATCATGCTTGATGCCACCGGGCACAGCTCTTGCAAGCGCTTTCTATATGCTACGCATCCTGATCATCGACGAATCCCGGGTACGGGCGGCGGAGCTCTGCTCGGGGCTGGTCACGGCGGGTCATCAGGTGGCTGCCGTGTTGCCCTCTGTGCTGGACTTGACGGCGCAGATCGAGTCAATACGCCCCGATGTGATTCTGATCGAAACCGACTCGCCTTCGCGCGATACGCTGGAGAATCTGGCGGTGATGTCGCGCGACATGCCGCGGCCGGTGATCATGCTGACCAGCGAGGGTGATAGTGAGGTCATGCGCGCGGCGTTCAAGGCGGGCGTCTCGGCCTATATCGTGGATAACCTTGATCTGGCGCGGTTGAAACCGATTGTCGATGTAGCCATTGCGCGCTTTGAGGAACATCAGAATCTGAAACAGGAATTGACGGCGGCGACGCAGAAACTGTCCGACCGCAAGATCGTGGAAAAAGCCAAGGGCATCCTGATGAAAACGCGCAAGCTGGACGAGGATCAGGCGTATGCGGCGCTGCGCAAGCTGGCCATGGAGCGTGCCCAGTCTTTGGTCAAGGTAGCAGGCGATGTGGTGGCCATGGCCAAGTTCCTGCTCTAAGTGACGCGCTTTGTTTCGGTGCAATAGTGGCGGCTGATGCGCTATTGCGGTGCAACATTTATATTATTTCAGGCGTCTTCGCCGTATCACCAGCGCCGACTTTTCCTGATACACCGTGTAACGACAAGGAATTTCGTCGGTTAATGATTCTTGGCACGCTGGTTGCATATGGTTTAACGTGCGTTGAATCAACGGCGGTTTGACGCAACAAGACAACGGTGTCTGTTCCATGCCTGTAAGCAGGCTTGAGAACGGATGCCGTTTTTTTTGGCTGTTTGGTTTGTGGATTGTTTGTCCAGAATTGTTTGCCCATTTGGAGAGCGCTATGACACATCGCAACATTGCATCGGATGAACCGGTCGTTTCAACTTCATCTACCCAGTCGCCTGAGGGGATTGACGTATCTGCCGAAGCCGCTACACGGCGCGATTTTCTGCGGCATGGCTTGGCGTTCGCAACGGGTGCTGCGTTGATGGGCATGGTGCCGCCGGGCGTCCGTTCCGGCGCCTGGGCTGCCGGCTCGGATGCGCCGGAGAAGAAGGAAGTGCGCATCGGTTTCATTCCGCTCACCGATTGTTCGTCGGTGGTCATGGCGGCGGTGCAAAAATTTGACGAGAAATATGGCATCAAGATCATTCCCAGCAAAGAGGCCTCATGGGCCTCCGTGCGCGACAAGCTGGTGAATGGCGAGCTGGACGCGGCGCATGTGCTCTATGGCCTGGTGTATGGCGTGCAACTCGGTATCGGCGGGCCGCAGAAGGACATGGCGGCGCTGATGAGCCTGAACAACAATGGCCAGGCGATTACCTTGTCGAACCAGTTGAAGGACAAAGGCGCGATTGATGGCCCGTCATTGGCCAAACTGGTCGCCAAAAAGGAGCGCGAATACACCTTTGCGCAGACCTTCCCCACCGGCACGCATGCGATGTGGCTGTATTACTGGCTGGCGGCGCAGGGCATTGATCCGTTCAAGGACGTCAAGAACATCGTCGTGCCGCCACCGCAAATGGTGGCCAACATGCGCATCGGCAACATGGACGGCTTCTGCGTCGGCGAGCCGTGGAACAACCGCGCGATCATGGACAAAATCGGTTTCACCGCGGTGACCACGCAGGATATCTGGACTGATCACCCCGAAAAAGTGCTGGGCACCACGGCTGACTGGGTAGCAAAGAATCCGAACACGGCGCGGGCGATGACGGCCGCCATCCTCGATGCCGGCCGCTGGATCGATGCGTCGCTGGCCAATCGCCGCCTGACGGCGGAGACCGTGGCGCAGAAGTCCTACATCAATACCGACATGGACGTGATTCTTGAGCGCATGTTGGGACGATATTCGAATGGCCTGGGCAAGACCTGGGACGACAGGAATTACATGAAGTTCTTCAATGACGGGGCGGTGAACTTTCCCTATCTTTCGGATGGCATGTGGTTCCTCACCCAGCACAAGCGCTGGGGTTTGCTGAAGAGCGATCCGGACTATCTGGCGGTGGCCAAAAAAGTGAATCGCATCGACATTTACAAGCAAGCGGCCGCCGCTGCCAAGGTCGCTTTGCCGAAGGGTGACATGCGCAGCAGCAAGCTGATCGATGGCGTGGTGTGGGATGGCAAGGACCCGAAAAAATATGCCGCGTCTTTCAAGATTCACGCCTGAGCTTACGCCTGGGACCAACTCGGAAAGGAGTACATCATGAGTACAGTGATTGCCTTCAAAAGTGACGCATTTCTGGATGCCGCAACGGTTGCTGAAACAACTGCTGAACCCCTCGCCGCAGTTGCTACATTACCCAGTGCAGCGCCATCAGCCGCTGTCCCTGCGGGGACTTCAAACGCCGGCCCATCGCAAGGCCGCGCGCAGCGCATCATGCAGCGCCTGCAGGAAATCGCAAGGGTGGTTATTCCACCGCTGCTTGGCCTCATCCTGATGCTGGGACTGTGGGCGCTGGTGGCCAACAAGACGGGTTCAATTCCCGGGCCGATGAAAACCTGGGATGCGGCGGCCAAGCTGTTTGCCGACCCGTT
>JBAQUE010000077.1:0-2719 GCA_049297315.1 Rugosibacter sp. | reverse complement strand
GCGCACCCGCTTCCATGGCGCGGAATGTCGTTGCCGTCTCGTGCGGGTCGGTGCTCCCGCTGACGATCACGATGGGGGTCGGGTCGGTTTCCATGATCCGGCGCGTCGCCTCCAGCCCATCCATGTGCGGCATATGGATGTCCATCGTGATGACATCGGGCCGGTAGCGCTTCACCGCGGCAATGGCTTGTTCGCCATCGTTCGCCGTGCCGACCACGCGGATATCCGGATCCGCGCTGAGGATATGCACGAGGAATTCACGCACCACCGGCGAATCTTCAACGACCAGAACATTGATCATGGGCAGCCCCTCATGGCATTGTTCCGATCAGGCGCCGGATGATCTCCAGCAAATCGCTCTGGTCGAAGCTGCTTTTCACGATATAGGCATTGGCGCCGACGTCGATGCCGCGCTCGCGATGCTCGTTCGATTCCAGCGCCGTCACCAGCACGACCGGCAGCTCCGCGAGCTGCTTGTCGGCACGCACTTTCGCCGTCAGGTCGAAGCCATCCATGCGCGGCATCTCGACGTCGGAGACAACCAGGTCGAACGCCGCGGTCTTCAGCGTCGTATAAGCGTCAACCCCGTCCACGGCAGTAGTAACGGCGTAACCCGCCGACTCGAGGATATTCTTGAGCAACGCACGCGAGGTAATCGAATCCTCCACCACCAGCACCGATTGCATTCTTGTTTCTGCGGATGGCACGGGCATGCCGACTGCCCGTGGCGTCGTCAGCGCAGGCCTCACGGCCGATTTCATCAGATCGGGCACATTCAGCACCGGCACGACCTGGCCTGTCCCCAGCACGCTCGCGCCGGCGACGTTGCGCACGCGCACGAGCTGCGGGCCGAGAGGTTTTACCAGTGCCTCCTGTTCGCCGAGAACCTCATCCACTTGAAACGCGATGCGCGCAGACCCGAGTCCGAGCACGATGGCCGCATTGCCCGCGGATTTTCCTGCCGCAGCTTTCGCTGGCAGACCCAGCACATCGCCAAGCCGCACCAGAGAGACCGCCTGCCCATCAAGGGAAATCGTTTCCCGGTTTTCCACGGTACGGATGTCGCTATCCGCCACGCGCGCCACGCGCTCGACGCTGACCGCAGGGATAACGAAAAACTGCCCGCCAGCGCTAACGAGGATGCTGCGGAAATTGGCCAGCGTCAGCGGCAGGATGATGCGGAAAGTCGTGCCGGCATCAGGGCGCGATTCAAGCGCAACGGTGCCGCCCAGCCGCTCGACTTTTTCGCGCACAATGGCGAGCCCCAGCCCCCGCCCCGAGATGTCGGTGATGATCGGGCTGGTGGAAATGCCGGAGCGGAAAGCGAGCATCAACGTCTCGTGTTCGCCAAGCCGTGCCGCTTCTTCGGCGGAGACCAGGCCAAGTTTGCTGGCGGCCGCCTTCACCTTTCCGGCATCAATGCCCATGCCGTCATCGGTGACGAGCATCTCGGCCTTGCCGCTGTCCTGCTGCGCAATCGCCAGCGTGATCGTGCCGCGTGGGTTTTTTTGTTTCTGCTCGCGCAGCGCCGGGGTTTCAATGCCGTGGTCAATGCAGTTGCGAATCATGTGAATCAGGGCATCCTTCATCTCTTCGAGAATGCGCCGGTCGATCTCAAGGTCGCCGCCATGGATCACCAGTTCCACGAGCTTGCCCTGGTCGCGCGCGAGTTCGCGCACGAATCTTGGAAAGACTTCGAGCAGCGAGGAAAACGGCAACAGATGCATCTCTTTTACGTCGTACAAAAGACTGTCCACCTGGCCAGCCAGGGCACGATGATCGTGCTCGGCGGATTTGCCCAGGCGGATCAGCCGGGCCTCGATCGTTTTCACGAAAAGGCTTTCCGCATCCAGATAATCGAACAGCCGCGCAAATGCCTGCTGCTCCCTGGCGGCTCCATTTTCCTTGCCGGCGCGCGCCACCGAGCGCTCGATCATCTGCAGGGTTGGCCGGATGCGGGTCCAGCGCTTTTTCCAGTCCGCGAGCATCGCGCCCATCTCGCGCAATTCCCTGGCGCGCTGGCCTGCCGCCAGCCGCGGCGCAAGCAATTCTTCGCTCTGCCGCATCACCGAGCCAAGCTTCGCCGTGGATATTCTGATCGTTTCGGACAGCAGGCCGGGGGTTGCGGGCGCAGTCCGCAAACCGGTGGCTGGCGCGGGTTCGGGCGCGGTGAGCTCCGGGGGCGGCGCGACCTTGACCGGCTCTGGAACAGCCGGGGCCGACACAACCGTAGCGGATGCTTGCACGGGTGGTGGAGCTCCCTTCAGCGCACCTTCGAGCCGACGTATCAGCGGCGCGGTTGCCGGTTTTTCCGCTGCATCCGGGGCAAGAAGTGCGCCGAGAGTATCTTCCGCCTGATGCAGCAGGTCCAGGAGCGTCGGCGAAACAGCAACAGCCTTGCCTTTCAGCGCGGCAAATACGCTCTCCAGCGCCTGGCACACCGACTCGATCTCCCCGAGGTTCACAGCCCGGGCAGCGCCCTTCAGGCTGTGCGTCTCGCGGAAGATTTTCTCGACGATGTCCGCCTGCCGCCCGTCCGCCGGCGCTTTCTCAAGCGCCAGAAGGCCCGTGGACAACGCCCTGAGATGCTCGTCCGCCTCGCCACGGAAGGTCGCCAGGAGTTTTATCAGGAAGTCATCGTTCTTTTTGGCCATGATGTCATTCCGAGTTAGCCCCCTCCCAATTGCCCCCTCGCTGGCGCTCTCCCCCTTGAAAGGGG
>JBAQUE010000076.1:0-1721 GCA_049297315.1 Rugosibacter sp. | reverse complement strand
GTTCCTCGCAGTGGCCACCCTGCACCTGTTTGTCACCACCTCGATGGGCATTTTCATGGGCACACTCGCGCGCAGCATGCCGCAGTTCGGTCTCTTGATGATGCTGATCTTGCTGCCGATGCAAATGCTCTCCGGTGGCTCCACGCCACGCGAGAGCATGCCGGTGCTGGCGCGCAACGTGATGGAGCTGGCCCCCACCACGCATTTTGTCGCCGCCGCCCAGGCCATCCTGTATCGCGGTGCCGGGTTCTCTGTCATCTGGCCGCAAGTGCTGGCGCTAACCATCATCGGCGCGGTATTTTTCGCCGCCGCCCTGGCGCATTTCCGCAAGAGCATCAGCCAGATGGCTTGAGGCCCGCCCAGCAAACACACGATACGCCGTCAGGTTTTCTGCAGCAGCGCGTAAAAAAAGCCGTCATGTTCGGCATTGGGCAGGAGTTGCAGATAGGGCGCGCCCGCGATCATCAGGCGCCGGGCATCGGCATGGCGGCCGGCGAATGCCGTGACCTGATCTTCATTTTCAGCGGCAAACACCGAACAGGTGGCGTAGAGCATTTTGCCGCCGCTGACCAGCGTGCCCCAGAGTGCATCCAGAATGCGCGCTTGTGTCGCGGCAAAGCGCTTGATGTCGGCCGGCTGGCGCAGCCATTTGGCATCGGGGTGGCGGCGCACCACGCCGGATGCCGTACAAGGCACATCGGCCAGAATGCGGTCGAAAGGCTGGCCGTCCCACCACGCCTGCGGCGTACCGGCATCGCCGACTTTTACCGCAACCCGCCGCGATGCCAGGCCAAGGCGCGCAAAGTTTTCGCTGATGCGCGCGGCGCGCACGGGCTCGGCGTCGAGCGCCAGCAAATCCACATCGTAAAGCTCCAGCAAGTGCGCCGCCTTGCCGCCCGGCGCGGCGCAGGCATCGAGCACGCGCTGGCCATTGTGCACATCGAGCAGGCGCGCGGCGTATTGAGCGCCGGCATCCTGCACCGAGCACAGCCCCTCGGCGAACCCCGGGATGCGTTCCACCGGCACGGGTTTGTCGAGGATGAATGCGGCGTCGCCCGCTGCATGCGCGGCGATACCGGCTGACGCAAGTTGCGCCGAAAAATTCCCGAAGGGACGCACCGCGCTGGCGCTGATGGAGCCTCTGCGCAACAAGGCGGTCGAGCAAGAAACACTCTGATGAGACCCCTGCGCAGCAAGGCGGTCGAGCAAAGTACGCTCTGATGAGACCCCTGCGCAGCAAGGCGGTCGAGCAAAGTACGCTCTCCTCGCCGCTGCGGATCCTCGCCGCTGCGGATCCTCGCCGTTGCGGATGGCGGTACGGCGGTGATTCACCCGCAGCGTCATCGGCGGATGCGAATTGCCCGCCGCGAGAATCTCCCGCCAGTGGTGCGGGTGATCTTTTTGCAAGCGCGCAATCCACCAGGCCGGATGCTGGCCGTGCGCCACCAGGTTGGCATCGGCGAGCGCCAGCAACGCATTGCGCCGACGCAGAAAATTGCGCAGCACGCCATTCACCAAGCCCTTGAAATTCCCCCCGGCCAAACTTGCCGCCGCAGTGACAGCCTGGTCAACCGTGGTGTGCGCATCCTCCGGGCGGCTTTCCAGACGGGCCAGGGCGACCAGCAGCAGGCTGCGCACAGCAAGATCGGTCAATGGCCGCTGCACCAGTTGCGCAAGCAGAAAATCATCGCGCCCATACCGGCGCAAGGCCGAATACGCCA
>JBAQUE010000075.1:0-2774 GCA_049297315.1 Rugosibacter sp. | reverse complement strand
CAAGGCCATCGCGGCCAGGGCACGCTGCATGTCATGCGGGGTGAATGACGCCGCCAGCCAGAGCGTGATGCCGGCAGCCAGACCCGTCAGGCTGCCGGGCGTGGCCCAGACCAGCGCGGCCTGCGGGCGCATCATCAGGGCGCAGGCCAGGGTTTTCGCGGTGAGGCCGAGGGCGAGGATGGCGAGCGGGAAAAGTCTTGAGTCCGTTCCTGGACGGCGCTGGCGGGACGGCGCGACCAGGCCGCCAACCAGCAGTGCGGCAAGCACGCCGCTGGCGGCGATGAGCCCTTCGGTGCGTCGGAAGCCTGCGGCGCTGAAGGGTTGCGGGCTGGGAATGTCGAGCAACTGGCGCAAGTCGCCGGCGCCGAATGGCAGGATGGCCGGATCGAACTGGAGCAGCAACCACAGTCCGAGCAGCAGCAGGCCGGCTTCGACGCCTTGCCGTGTCGCTGGCCAGTGGGCATGGCGCAGGCCGTCGAGCAGTTGCCGGCCGTAACCGGCGCCTATCAGCGTACCCGCCAGCGCGCCCAGCGTGTTGCCGGCGAGGTCAAGATTCGAGGCGATACGGCTGGGCAGATAGTTCTGCATGAATTCCATCAGCAAGCTCAAGACGGCGGCCAGCACAACGGCCAGCGCGGCAGCCGACAGGATGGCAAACCAGCGGCGCAAGGCGGCGGCGAGAAAAAATCCCAAAGGCATATAGGCCAGCAGGTTGCTCACCAGATCGAAGGTGGTGGTGTAACGCGGCCAGCCGGCAAAGAGAAAATCGAGCGGATCCGCGCCGCTGTCGCGCCAGCCGGTGAGCGGGTAGAGACTGGCATATACGATCAGCAGCGCATAGCCGAGGCCGAGATATAGCGCCAAGGGCGTAGGTGAGTGTATGGGCGGCGGCCTAGTCACGAACGTTCGCATGCAGGTGCGGCTGGTCATGGTGCGCATGATGCGGCTCGACCGTGGGGTGCGTCTGCGCAGCGGGGTGGTGGCCATGGCGCAGCGCGTCGTGGATGTGGATATCGTGATGGATCGCCTGCGGCAGCAGCGAGCCGGCCAGCATGCCGGTGATGGCGGCCAGCAAACCGGCGAACTGGGCGGGAATAAAGGGGTCTTCCGGTCCGAAAATGAGTATCGACAGCCAGACCGAAAGGCCGAGAAACATCGCCAGGATGGCGCCCTGATTGGTAGAGCGCCGCCAGTAAATGCCGCACACCAGCGGCACGAAGGCGGTGACCAGCGTGATCTGGTAGGCATTCTCGACCATCTTGAAAATGCTCGCCTTGGAATTGATCGCATACAGCGTGACCAGCAGCGTGAACGTCAGCGTCACGGCGCGCATGGTGAACAGCAGCTTGCGGTCGGACATCCTGCCCACCATCGGCTTGACGATGTTTTCGGTGAACGTCACCGAGGGCGCGAGCAGCGTGGCCGAGGCGCAACTCTTGATGGCCGAGAGCAGCGCGCCGAAGAACATGATCTGCGCGATCAGCGGGGCTTTGTCCAGCACCAGTCGCGGCAGGATCATTTGCGGATCCGTATCTTTCAATGCGGCGACCATTTTCGGGTCAAGCAGGGTCGCCGAATAGGCGAGGAACATGGGTACGAAGGCGAACACGAAATACAGGCTGCCGCCGAGCACCGCGCCCCACACGGCGATTTTTTCGGTGCGCGAGGATTGCACGCGCTGGAACACGTCCTGCTGCGGGATCGAGCCGAACATCATGGTCATCCAGGCGGCGGCGAAAGCGATGGTTTCCTTGAGGTCGGGCGTCGGCCAGAATGAAAGCTTGCCTGCCTGTGCGGCGTGGTTGATGACCACGCCGACGCCGCCGACCATGCCGCTGACTTCGCCGCCTATCCACAGCATGCCGATGACGATGATGATCATCTGCAGGAAATCGGTAATCGCCACCGCCCACATGCCGCCGAACAGGGTGTAGATGAGGATGGTGGTCGAGCCGATCCACATGCCGCCGACGCGGCTGATATCACCGTCCGAGAGGACATTGAAGACCAGCCCCAGCGCGGTGATCTGCGCGCCGACCCAGCCCAGGTAGGAAATCACGATGGCCAGCGTGGTAATGGTTTCGACGGTGCGTCCGAAACGCTTGCGGTAAAAGTCGCCGATGGTGAGCAGGTTCATGCGGTACAGCGGTGCGGCGAAAAACAGGCCGACCAGGATCAGGCACAGCGATGCGCCGAACGGATCCGCTACCACGTTGTTCAGCCCGCCACTGAGGAAAGCGGCGGGTATGCCCAGCACGGTTTCCGCGCCGAACCAGGTGGCGAACACGGTTGCCGTGACGATGTAAATCGGCAGGTGGCGGCCGGCGATGGCGAAGTCGCGCGTGTTGTGCACGCGGGTGCCGGCATACAGGCCGATGCCCACCGAAATGATCCAGTAGGCGATGACGAACCAGAACAGCATGAAGTATCTCCGTCAGCGAAATGAGGTAATCAGCAGGGTGGCCAGGATGCCTGCCAATGATAAGGCAATCAGCGCCAGCCATTGACGCTGGCGGCGTTCTTCATGGCGTAGTTCATTGAGCGCCGCAAGTACATCGGTATGCCTGTCGATGCTCAGCGCCTGGTGCGCCAGACGTGGCAGCGCAGGCAGCAGCGCAGCCCAGGCCGGGGCTTCGCGTTTGAGGTTGGCGAGCAGGCCGCGCCAGCCGAGTTGCCCGCTCATCCAGCGTTCGAGAAATGGCTTGGCGGTTTTCCACAAGTCGAGTTCGGGGTCGAGTTCGCGGCCGAGGCCCTCGATGTTGAGCAGGGTTTTT
>JBAQUE010000074.1:0-4205 GCA_049297315.1 Rugosibacter sp. | reverse complement strand
ACCCAAGGCCGCTGGCTGGAGACCACGGCATTGCGTACCAGCCTGACCACCCGCCTTGCGCTGCTGGAGCAGGATCAGTCACCTGCCGATCTGCAATTGGGCAGTGATGTCGTCCAGCCCATGGCGGGACAGTTGCTGGCGCGGTTGCTGCAACGCTGGTGCCAGGGCGGCGTCAAGCGGCGTCATGAGCGCAGCAGCGCAAGCGGCGCTTGCCGGCTGATTGCCGGGTTCGATGCCGTGCATTTTCACTTGTCCGGCCAGCGTGTTTTCAAACAGGGCACAGATTCATCCCTGCGCCGCGAACGGGAAAAGTTTGAGGCCTGCGGCAACTATAGTCATCATCCCGACAGGATGACTGTGGGCGCAAATGCACCACTTGCAGAAAACGTGAGAATAGTGGAAGAATGGCGCTTGCTGGATACCTCCGCCAGCGGTTTGCGGATTTCACGGCCGATCAAAGAAGGCGCACGCATGGGTGCTGGCGTGCTGGTCGCCATCGAGCTGGACGAGGGTGGGGGGTTTACCCTGGGCTGTGTGCGCTGGGCATTGCGCCAGGATGCCAACCTGCTGACCGTAGGCATCCAGCTTTTCCCTGGCGCAACACACGCCATCGCCGTACGGCTCATCGGCTCCGCACAGGCAGTATTTCACCCCGGTTTCCTGATTGCGGCGAATGAGGCTGCGCAAGAGCCAGCCAGCATCGTCCTGCCGCTGGGCAGTTACCAGCCCGGCCGCCAGATCGAGATACTGCCACAGGCAACAGGTCTTGCCACCCTGACCCACCTGCTCGGGTATGGCAGCGAGTTCGAGCGCTGCACTTACGGATACGAACCCTGATTGACTGTCATCCAATTGTCACATTGCCGTGACATTTGTTTAACAAACCCTGCCTAGACTCTGTCCGCCGTCGGCAGAGGCCGACACGTGGAGTTTTTGCCGACGGTTTATTTTTAACAGCAGGATTTTTCAGGAGCCATCCATGCACAAAAAACTTATCGCCCTGGCTATCGCCAGCCTTTCCGGCGCGGCGTTTGCTCAATCATCTAATGTCACCATTTATGGTGTTATTGACAGCACGTTCGACTTTATCAGCGTTGGTGACGGCCAAACCGGTGTGCCAGCCAAAGGTACGCCCAACTTCAACCGTGTTCAGTCAAATGGTTCACGCCTCGGCTTCAAAGGCACAGAAAATCTGGGCAATGGCATGAGTGCTTTCTTCCAGCTTGAATCGAATGCCAAGTTCGATGCGGGTGGCGGGTTGGATACCGGGCGCGACAGCTTCCTTGGCCTGAAAGGTGATTTCGGCACAGTCAAGATGGGTAATTTCAGCGGCCCGAACCGCGATCTCGCCAGCAAGCTGGATGTGGTGATCCATAGTGATGGTATCGGTGACAACTCCGCTTTGCTCGGCAAGCTGGGCGGCAGGGCAAAGTATTTCGATGACCGCTACAAGAATTCCATCGCCTATATCACGCCCAAGTTTTCCGGTTTCGAAGGTACTGTGCAGTACCAGGCCAACGAAAACAAGGACCAAACACCTGGTGCGGGCATTAACACCTCGCTCTATGAAGTTGGCCTGAAGTACGACAATGGTCCGATTTTCGTTGGTGTGGCCTACGGCAAGCTGAATGAAAATAATGACGTTGCTGGCGCAAGCACCTTCAAGGTTGGCACCGATTCGGATACAACAGAAATTCGTGTTGGTGGCAGCTACAGTTTCGATGTTGCAAGCGTGCGCGCGCTCTATGCACGGACCAAGGCTGAGGGCAGTCTCGGCGAACTGAAGCAGAATGTCTGGGGTATTGGCGGCACCTATAACGTTACCGCCAATGGCAAGCTGCTCGCCCAGTACTACCGTGCTGCCGATGTAGATGGCAGCCTGGGGGCGACAGACCTCTCCGACACCGGCGCCAAGTTCTGGGTGTTGGGTTACGAGCACAGTCTTTCCAAGCGGACGACATTGCTCGCGCACTATGCTTATCTGAAGAATGATAGCCGTACCAGCACGGTAGCCGGTGCAGGCAAGGGCTATGATTTCGGTGATGGTTCAACGGGCTTTACCGGCAATGATGTCAAACTCTCTGGCCTATCAATTGGCTTGAATCACAATTTCTGATCCGGCATTCCATCCCCCGCCAGAAATGCAGACGGGCGTCCTCTTTGCGAGGCGCCCGTTTTTTCTTTTCAGCGCACCCGGTGCTCAGGAAAAATTGCCGTGAAGACCGAGCCCTTGCCCGGTTCGCTCTGGATTTCAAGCTGCGCCTGGTGGCGTTCCAGCACATGCTTGACAATGGCCAGGCCCAGGCCGGTGCCGCCCATTTCGCGCGAGCGGCCATGGTCGACGCGATAGAAGCGTTCGGTCAGGCGCGGCAAATGCTCGGTGGCGATGCCGACCCCGGTATCCTTGACGGAAAAGCGTCCACCGCTGGCATCCGCATCCCAGCGCAACGCAATCTCGCCTCCCTGCGGGGTATAGCGCACGGCATTGGTGACCAGGTTGCCCAGCGCCGAGTGCAGTTCACGCGAGCTACCCATCAAATGGGATGGCCCGGTTATCTCCAGCGTCATGCGGTGGCGCCCGCCGGAAATTGCAGCGGCTTCCTCACGGACTGCCGTCAGCAGCACGGCAAGATTGATCTTTTCTTCCTGTGGCGGCGAATCTGTTTCCAGCGACGATAGCGTGAGCAAATCCTCGATCAGATGCTGCATGCGGTGCGCCTGTTCCGTCGCCATGCGCAAATACCCGGCCAGTTCGTCGGCCGTGGCATCACTCAGGGCGTCGGCCGCCGTCTCGATGAAGCCGAGCGTGACGGTGAGCGGCGTTTTCAGTTCATGCGACACATTGGCGACAAAATCGCGGCGCATGGTGGCCAGTTTTTCCAGTTGCGTCACATCACGCACCATCAGCAAGGTGCGTCCGGCAGCAAATGGCACCACCTGCATTTGCAAAGTGCGGCCAGGGTTGCGCTGAGTACTTAATATCAGGGGCGTCGCATGGCTCCCGGGGTTGTTCAGATAGTTGAGCAGTTCCGGTTCGCGCAACAGATGGGTTAGACGGCTGCCGGTATCTGCCGTGGCATGCAAGCCAAGGCATGCCTCCGCTTCCCAGTTCATCCATTCGATGGTGTGGTGGGTGTCGAGTATCAACACACCTTCCGGCAAGGCTTCCGCGGCCAGGCGCAGGCGCTCCAACTCGGTGGCGGCCTGTCTGGTTTCTTTGCCCGCCTTGCGCGTCTGTGCGTACAAGTGGTTAAACACTTCCGCCCATGCGCCAATGGCCATTGGCGGCGAAGTCCCCGGCGGGGCTTGAGTCCAATGAATCAGCCGCCCTATCCAGTATAGGTGGCGGAAGAGGACAACACATAGCGCCGCTATCGCGGCGATGCTGATGCTGGGACTCCCACCAGCCACATAGGCGGACAGCAAAACCACCATGACGAGCACCAGGGTGGTAAGCGCCTCGGCAAATGCCGCCTTCATGCCGCCGACATGCGATATCCGCTACCGCGCACTGTCTGGATCAGTGCGTCATGGCCTGTTTTTTCCAATGCGGCGCGCAGGCGGCGGATATGCACATCGACTGTCCGCTCCTCGACAAAAACGTGGTCGCCCCAGACCTGGTCGAGCAACTGCGTGCGGGTGTGTACCCGCTCGGGATGGGTCATGAAGAAGTGCAATAGGCGAAATTCGGTAGGGCCAAGGGTGATTTCGCCATTCCCGCTGCTGACCCGGTGGGTTGCCGGGTCAAGGCGCAGGCTGGCGAGCTCGACAGCATCTTCGGTGACTTGCGGCGCATGGCGACGCAGCACGGCGCGGATGCGCGCCGCCAGTTCACGCGGACTGAAAGGCTTGGTGACGTAATCATCGGCGCCGATGTCAAAGCCTTCGATCTTGTCGCGCTCTTCGGCGCGTGCGGTCAGCATGATGATGGGCAGGTCATGGGTGCGCGCGTCACGGCGTAACTGGCGCGCGAAGTCAATGCCGCTCATGCCGGGCAGCATCCAGTCAAGCAGGATCAGGTCAGGCAGGGCAGCCGTCACCATGCGGCGCGCGGTTTCCGCATCGCCAGCCAGTACGACTTCATGGCCGGCGCGGCGCAAATTGATTTCGATCAGCGATTGAATCGCCGGTTCATCTTCGACGACAAGGATGGTTGCGGACATGATTTATCCAGCATGAATGGAAAAGCCCAGTCTATTGCAGCT
>JBAQUE010000073.1:0-3637 GCA_049297315.1 Rugosibacter sp. | reverse complement strand
TTTCCGACGCGCTCAGTGGCGAGTTTTTACCCGCCTTGGCGCGTGATGTGCATTGGTTGATCCTGCCATTGCTTGCCGTTCTCTATAAGCCACTCTTCGCCAGGAGTGAAGAGCCGCTCAAAATGCTGCAAGTGGCGGTTGCGTTGAGTTTGATGATCATTTGTTATCGCCTGATCGATGGCGCTGATGGCGTTTATAACTGGGTTAGGCCACCTATTTTCGGGCATATCCGTCGCCTGGCCATGACGGCGGGGTTGATGAGCCTGTTTCTTTACTACGATGTTGAATATCGCCGATACGAGCGGTGGCTGTTGATTGTGGGACGCATCCTTGGCTTGGCATTATTGCTTTGGTCTGGTAGCCGGGGAGCACTGCTGGCATGGTTACTTGGGCTATGCACATTTATCTGGTTTTCAGCGCAGCAGTCGAGGTTGCGCGGTTGGTTCTCTGAAGCGGGTATAGCCTTTGCACTGGCGCTCTTGTTCGACGTTGGCAGCCCATTTCTGGGTGTATTTGGCGGGCTGTTCAGAAGCTGGAATCAGGCCATGGACATCGGCACTATCGATGGCATCTCCTCGGGCAGGTTGACTCTCTGGTTGAAAACGCTTGGCGCATTGCAAGACCCCTACACTGCATTATTCGGCGCCGGTGGGAATGGCTTTGTTCGCATGCAACTCATGACATGGAAATCGCTGGTTTTCCATCCGCACAACATTATCCTGCAGGTCTTGTTGGACTGGGGTATTGGCGGTTTGTGCTTACTTCTTTGGCTGGTTAAGCAGGGGCTGCCACCGCGCGCTACCTGGAAGCCAGGCAAAGGCAACGCCGCGGGGTTGGGCGCCGCGCTCATGGTGTTTCTTTTGGTGACCGGCCTGCTGGACGGCGGGCTTTACCATTTGCAATATCTGTTCTTTGCGGCGATCGCTTTTGCTTTGGTTGCCCAGCCGGCTACGGCTATTCCTTGTGATGGAAAATCCATCGCCAAGAAAATCGCCATCCCTCGACTTGGTATTGCATGCCTGCTGTTTGTCGCCATATTTCTACATTGGGCCGTCCGTGATTACCGGGCGGATCGGCTGGTTATCCCTTTGCAAAAACCTTATGTCGCGCGGCATCTCGGCTAGGCAGGGTTGCTGCGTTTCTCCTCGTGATATTCCTCTTCCACATTCACTGACCAAATTGCAGCCTTGTCGCTGCGCCCAGCCATAATGGCTTCAGCCGCGAGCTTGGCGGTGACCATCGAGTGATCCTGATTGTTGTAGCGGTGCATGCCGTTGCGGCCGACGAGGAACAGGTTGTTTATGCCGTCGGAAAATTCGCGCAGGGTGTCGAACTGGTCGTAGCTGCCGAAGTAGGCCGGGTAGGCTTTGGGCACGCGGGCGACATGCCAGTCGAGTGTGTCGGCGGGGTCGATGAGGTCAATCTTCGCTAGCTCATCGATGGCGAAGCGTGAAAATTCTTCATCACCCATGCGCCACAGTTCGTCGCCTTCCTGGCAGAAGTATTCGAGGCCCATCCAGATGGTGTCGTCATCCTTGACCAGCGCCGGGCTCCAGTTGTTGAAGATTTGCAGGCGGCCGATTTTCACGTCCGGTTCCTGGATGTAAATCCAGGTGTCGGGCAACAGGTTGAGCGGCGGTTTGCCTTCCGGGCGGGGTTTGAGCTTTTTGACCAGCAAACCCATGGTGATGAAGTCGCGGTACATCAGGCCGTCAGCCACTAAACGCACATTTTCCGGCGCAGGGGGTTGCAAAGCCTGAATCATGTCACGCATGGGCATGGTGGAAATGACATAGTCGCCGTGCCACCAGCGCCGACTTTTTGCGGCGTCTTCGGTCTCGATAGCGATGATGCGGTTATTTTCCTGTTTGAGCGTGACCACTTTCAAGCCGAAATGAATTTCGCCGCCGCGCCCGCGCAGTTCTTCGGCGGCGATGCGCCACATCTGGCCGGGGCCGAATTTGGGGTAGAGGAAGCGTTCGATCAGGCTGGTCTCGGTGCCTTTTTGCGCCACGCCTGTATTGTTGCTGGAGAAGATTTTTTTCGCCGCATGCAGAATGGCTTTGGTGATCGACAAGCCCTTGATGCGCTGCGCGCCCCATTCCGGGCTGATGGCGCGGCAGGCGACGCCCCAGACTTTTTCGGTGTAGTCCTTGAAAAAGGTGCGATACAGCTCACCGCCGAAACGGTTGTAGAAAAAGTCTTCCAGATTTTTTTCCGGCCGACGCTGGAACAGACTGGCCCAGACGTAGGCAATGCCGATGCGCACCAGGCGCACGGGGCCGAGGTTGGTCATGGTTTTGGCGGAGAGCGAGATCGGGTAATCGAAAAAGCGGCGCAGGAAATAAATGCGCGAGAGGCGCGGGCGGATCAGCAGGTGGCGGTCGCGCTGCGGTATGACCGAAAAACCGTCGGCATCCTTGTCGGGCGCGGGCGGCATCATTTGCCGCCACCAGTCCATCACCCAGTCGGATTTGGAAAAGAAGCGGTGGCCGCCGATGTCCATGCGGTTGCCCTTGTATTCGATGGTGCGCGATATGCCGCCGACGTCACTCAGCGCTTCGAGCACGATAGGACGGATGTCCGAGTTGCGGGCGAGCTCCAGCGCGGCGGTAAGGCCGGCAGGGCCGGCGCCGATGATGAGCACGGCAGGGGTAACAGGACGGGTCATGAGGCAGTTTTCAGTGTGGCGGCGCGCGGTGGGGAAAACAGCAGCCAGCGTCTTAGGCCAAAGTTGAACAGCAGAATGACGGCGGCGGCCAATACTTTGGACAGCAGGTAATACAAACCGAGCAGGTCAGTTAATGTGTATAGCAGCAGATTGTTGAGCAGCAGGCCGCCGAGGCCGATAATGCCAAACATAGTGAACTCGTGCAGGCGATTCTGCATGCGGCGGAAATCGAATACCCACAGCAGGCAGAGCAGATAGTTGGTGATGAGGCCTGCACAAAAAGCCAGCGTGGCGGATGCCAGATAGTGCCAGCCGATGGTTTCGGTGAGCAGATACAAACAGGTAAAGTCGACCACGAAGCTGAAACCCCCGACGCCAACATAACGGATGAACTGTTGCGCGACAGGATTGTGGAAGAGGTGGGGAGGTTTGTTCACAAGATCGAATGCCCGCTCTGGCAGCGACTAAGTAGCGGCTGATTCTAGCAGGCGAGTGCAGGTATTCTGGTCGATTTTTTGTGATGCGTTTCGGGTAAATTACGCGTGATGCAGCAGGGAAAACGGCTGCGTGATGGCCGATGCACATACCAAGCTGAAAAGGTGAAACAGGATGAATTTTGATAAAGAACTCGATGCGCGTGGCTTGAAGTGTCCGCTGCCGATTTTGCGCACCAAGAAGGCATTGGCGGAGCTGGCGTCCGGCCAGGTGTTGCGCATCCTGGCGACCGACCCCGGCTCGGTGCAGGATTTTGCGGCGTTTGCGCGGCAGACCGGCCATACGCTGCTCGACAGCCAGAGCCGCGAGGGTGAGTTTGAATTTTTTATGCGGCGCAAATAATCAGCCAGGCTGAACTTGCAGGATTTTTGAGCAGATGTTCAGGAACACCATCATCAACTTGTTGCGCTTCGACCTTGTAATCGCCAGATAAATTTGGCTCCTGCAGGAGGGGCTTCAGCAGCTTGTAGG
>JBAQUE010000072.1:0-3057 GCA_049297315.1 Rugosibacter sp. | reverse complement strand
GCCTTGACTACCGCCTCGTTGGTTTCCATATAAGGCCCGCCGATCAGGTCGATGCAGTAGGGCACGGCGGCGAAAATCCCTGGCACTGTTTGTTTTCCCTCCGCGTCCTTGACGCCTTCCAGCGTTTCGCGGATCGACTTGGGCTGGCCTGGCAAATTGAGGATTAGCGACTGGCCGCGGATGACGCCGACCTGACGTGAAAGGATCGCCGTCGGCACGAAATGCAACGAAATCTGCCGCATCTGTTCGCCAAAGCCGGGCATCAACTTGTGCGCTACCGCCAGCGTGGCTTCCGGTGTCACATCGCGTGGTGCAGGGCCGGTGCCACCGGTGGTCAGCACCAGGTGACAGCCTTTGACGTCACACAATTCGATCAGGGTTTGTTCGATCAGGGCCTGTTCATCGGCAATCAGCCGCGTCTCCAAGCGCCAGGGCGAACATAATGCGCTGGCCAGCCATTCCTGCAAGGCGGGAATGCCCTGGTCGGCATAGGCGCCGCTGGATGCGCGGTCGGAAATCGAAACCAGGCCAATGCAAAGTTCATTATTCATCGTAGTGTCAGCAAAAGTTGATTGGAAAAACGGTCCGGCTACTTGTTCAGCGCAATGTCGCTGGTGTCGAATACATGGTTGGAAGCAAGCCAGCGTGTGCGGGCTTGTAAAACGGTGCAGGTGGGAGGCAGGATAAGCGTGGCGAGGAGTTTTTCAGCAGAAACATTTGAATCGCTTTCGTATGGGTCAAATACCGGGTTGATCAGATTTTCAGCAGGGGTCGAAGGCGCTATTATCCAAGCTAATGCATTTCACGGAAACCCCTCGCCTTATCGTGCATAAACTACGCTTGCGGCCGAAACCGATCAGCCTGGATAGAAAGCCTGCAGCACCCGCTGGTGAAGTGCGGCAGAAGCGTCTGCTGAATCGCATCGCCGTGGGTTTGCTGGTGGTGGCGGGTTTGTTCGGTGCATGGATGATGTTTGACGTGACGGCGCCAGCACCTCCTGGCATGCCGGCTATGCAGGGTGTCACGCCAGCGCACCAGGCTGGCGGCCCGATTCCGGATGAGCCATCGGTCGCCGTTGCGCCGCCTGCTGCGGCTTCATCCAATCCGCCTGCCGGCGTGTTGCCAATTGCGCCTCCGGTTGCAGTAGTCACTGCGCCTGGTGCACCATCTGTGTCGCCAGTCACGCCCAGAGGGGAACATGTGAATCCGTCTGCGGACAAGACTTTTGTGTCGCAGTTGCTGAAAGGGAAAAGCCTGGTTAAAGGGCCGTTTGGTGTGCAGATGGGTGTTTTCAAGGTGGCGGCGAATGCCGAAAAGCTGCATGGCAAAATACGGGCGCAGGGCGTCCCGGTAGTCATGGAAACACGAGGGGACGAAACCCATGTGCATGCTGGCCCATTCGCGTCCCGCGCGAAGGCGGAACATGTTCGCGCCAAGCTCGAAGCAGCGGGCATGGGCAAGGGTATGCTGGTCATTTTGCGACGTTGATAGCGAGGAAGTTTTGTGAACAGAAAAATCATTTCCACCCCCGCAGCACCCGCAGCCATTGGCACTTATTCTCAGGCGGTGCAGGCCGGCAACACGGTGTATCTGTCCGGCCAGATCGGCCTCGATCCGGCCACCATGCAGATGGTTGAGGGCATTGATGCGCAGGTCGTGCGCGTGTTCGAGAACCTCAAGGCCGTCGCCACGGCCGCTGGTGCTACGCTGGATGATGCGGTGCGGATCACCATCTATCTGACCGACCTGGCGCATTTCGCCAAGGTCAATGAAACCATGGCGCGGTATTTCAACGCGCCTTATCCGGCGCGCGCCGCAGTCGGCGTCAAGGAATTGCCGCGTGGCGCGCTGGTCGAGGCGGACGCGGTCCTGGTGCTTGGCTGAACGTCCGCAGAAGAACGCGGCCGGCAACACGCTGGCGGCGCGCCTGGCGCGGCTGGGTTTGCGCACGGACGCCGATTTCATCCTGCACCTGCCGCTGCGTTATGAAGATGAAACACGCATCACGGCGGTGCGCGATGCCTTGCCGGGCGTCGCCGCGCAGTTTGCAGTGGATGTCGTCAGCAGCGAAATCACGTTTCGTCCGCGCCGCCAGTTGGTGGCGCGCGTTCAAGACGGCAGCGGCGCGCTCACCTTGCGCTTTCTGAACTTCTATCCGAGCCAGCAAAAAAGCCTGCAAGCGGGTACGCGGCTGCGCGTTTTTGGCGAGCTGCGCGAGGGCTTTCTGGGTGATGAAATCATCCATCCACGGTTTCATGTGGTGCGTGAGGATGCGCCGCTGCCGGATCGCCTGACGCCGGTGTACCCGACCACCGCTGGTCTGGGGCAGGCGACCTTGCGGCGGTTGATTGCACGCGCGCTGGAACGCGCCGACCTGACCGATACGCTGCCATCTGCCGATCTGGCGCGGCTGGGTTTACCGGACTTTGCCAGCGCGGTTCGTCTGTTGCACACGCCGCCGCCGGAGATTCCCCTCGCGGCTTTGGAGTCGCGCCAGCATCCGGCCTGGCGGCGCGTGCAGTTTGACGAACTGCTGGCGCAGCAGTTGTCGCTGCGCCGCGCGTATGCCGCACGCCGTGCGCGCGGCGCGCCCCAGCTTGTCGCGACCGGCGAACTGACGCAGCGCCTGCTCGCGGCGTTGCCATTTCAACTGACTGGCGCTCAGCAACGCGCATGGCAGGAGATTGCGCATGACCTGGCCCAGCCGCATCCGATGCAACGCCTGTTGCAAGGCGATGTCGGCAGCGGCAAGACCATCGTCGCTGCGCTGGCCATGCTGCATGCGGTTGAAGCCGGTTATCAGGCGGCGCTGATGGCGCCCACCGAGATTCTCGCCGAACAGCATTACCGCAAGCTCTCGGCCTGGCTCGCGCCACTGGGCATCGATGTCGCCTGGCTGACGGGCAGCCTGAAAAAGCGTGAAAAAACTGCGGTGCTCGAAAAAGTTATGCGTAGCGGTATCCACCCGGACGGCGCTGGTGGGACGGCGATCGTGATTGGTACGCATGCACTGATCGAAGACGAGGTGGTATTCAAGCGTTTCGGCCTGGCGATAGT
>JBAQUE010000071.1:0-3042 GCA_049297315.1 Rugosibacter sp. | reverse complement strand
GTCGCAAAATCAAACCAGATCACCCCATCTGCGCGGCGTACCACCGGCAACTCGCGATTAAGGATGGTAACCGGACCGGCCTGCCCCTCTTCACCGGCAAGCTGGCGAAACACCTGGCGCATCGCGGCATCCGCGTTGGCATCGCTAGACGTGAGGAAGATATCTGCCTGTTCAAGCGCGCGCAAGCGGTAATCGATGCCCGCGTCAATTTCGATGACATCCAGCTTTTCTTTCAGCAGCTTTATGGTTGGCAAAAAATTCTGCCGTTGCAGCCCATTCGGATACAAGCCATCCGGCGGGTAATTGGAGGTAATGCAAAAAATCACGCCCGCCTCGAACAAGGCTTCCATCAAGCGGCCGAGAATCATCGCATCGGCAATATCCGACACATGAAATTCGTCAAAGCACATGAGGCGGGTTCTACGCGCGATATCGGCGGCCACTTTGGCGAGCGGGTCACTTTCGTCATGGTGCGCCTTGAGCGCCTGATGCACCTCGCGCATGAAGGCATGGAAGTGGACGCGGCGCTTGCGCTGGTAGGGAACCGCATCAAAGAAGCAGTCCATCAGGAAACTTTTGCCACGCCCTACCCCACCCCAGAACCAGACGCCGCGCGGCAGCTCGGGATGAACCAGCAGCTTGCGCAAACGGTTGCGCCGGGCGGCTTTTAGCGCCAGCAACTCATCGTAGAATTTTTGCAACCGCTGTGCGGCGGCAAGTTGTGTGGCATCGGCAACCATGCCACGCTTGTTTAGCGCGGCATTGAATGCTTCCAGCATGCCATCCTTGGCGACGTTGAGGATACGGTAAGACATTAATGCACATAGCTCCGATGAGCCACCCCGAATCATGAAATCCATCAACTTCGTTGCACTCAGGGCTGACAAATGGGCCAGCCCTCCCATCCTCTACGCGGCCCACGGCTGGCTTTGCACAGCCACCCGGCTACGGCGGCGCGACGCAGGCGTCGCGCATTCCCGCCTCGCCCCCTCGCGGGGAGGCCTCTATTCAGAAATGTAAAGGGCGTTTGTCGACCGCCAATGCCGATTCATGCATGACTTCCGAGAGCGTCGGATGCGCATGGCAAATCCGCGCGAGGTCTTCCGATGAGGCGTTGAACTCCATGGCGACCACCGCTTCGGCAATCAACTCCGAGGCATTGTTGCCGATGATATGCACGCCCAGGATACGGTCGGTTTTTGCGCAGGCCAGCATCTTGACGAAACCCGTCGTATCACCCTGCCCCAGGGCGCGGCCATTGGCAGCAAAGGGAATCTGGCCAACACGGTATTCCGCGCCTTCATTCTTCAATTGTTGCTCGGTCTTGCCGACCCAGGCAATTTCCGGATGGGTATAGATGACCCAGGGAACCGCATCGTAATTGACATGCCCCTTCTGGCCGGCGATACATTCGGCCACCATCACGCCTTCTTCCATGCTCTTGTGCGCCAGCATGGGGCCGGGCACCACATCGCCGACAGCCCAGACGTTCGGCAAATTGGTATGGCAGTGTTCATCCACCGTAATGAAGCCGCGCTCGCTCATCGCCAGGCCAATGGTATCGGCGCCCAGGCCATCTGTCGTCGGGATGCGGCCTACAGAAACAATCAGCCGGTCACACTCCAGCACCTTGGACTCGTCACCCAGTTCATAGTTGATCGTGACGCCTTTCTTGCCCACCTCGACCTTGTTGATCTTCACACCGAGCTGGATGTTCAAACCCTGCTTCTGGGTAAATGTTTTCCACGCTTCCTTGGTGACCGCAGCATCAGCCGCCGTCAGGAAATCCGGCATGGCTTCAAGAATGGTGACTTCGGAACCCAGCCGTTTCCATACCGAGCCCAGCTCCAGACCAATGACACCGGCGCCGATGACGCCCAGCCGCTTGGGCGCTGCGTCAAACGACAGCGCACCCACGTTATCGCAGATGATCTTGTTATCCACCGGAATGCCCGGCAGGTGCCGCGCGGTCGAGCCGGTAGCGATGATCACATGCGTTGCCGTGACCACTTCACCGTTCACCGCCACTTGCCAGCGATCGTTTTCGCGGCCCGCAAATTTGCCGCGGCCCGGCAACAGCGTGACCTTGTTTTTCTTGAACAGGCCTTTGATGCCACCGGTGAGCTGATCAACGATATTGTCCTTGCGCTTGACCATCGTCGCCACATCCATCTTCACGTCGCCGGTCGTAATCCCGTGCATGACGAAAGAGTGTTTGGCCTGATCAAAAAGCTCGGATGATTGCAAGAGCGCCTTGGACGGAATGCAGCCCACATTCAGGCAGGTGCCGCCCAGGCGCACTTCGCCTTTCGGGTCGGCGTAGGACTCGGATTCGATACATGCGGTGGACAAGCCCAATTGGGCAGCGCGGATGGCGGCAATGTAACCGCCGGGACCGGCGCCGATAACAACGACATCAAATTGCTTGGACATGGACAAGCCTTTCCTGATCTGTAATTTGCGCGCCCGCAAAACTGGCGGGCGTGCGGTTTATATCTCGAGCAGCAGGCGCGCCGGGTCTTCCAGCGCTTCTTTCATCGTGACCAGACCCAGCACCGCCTCGCGGCCATCGATGATGCGATGGTCGTATGACATGGCGAGGTAGTTGATCGGGCGTACCACCACCTGGCCATTTTCCACGACGGCACGGTCCTTGGTGGCATGGATGCCCAGGATCGCCGATTGCGGCGGGTTGATGATCGGCGTCGATAGCATGGAACCGAAAATGCCGCCATTGGAAATCGAGAATGTGCCGCCCGTCAGATCTTCCAGCGACAACTTGCCATCCTTGGCCTTCTGGCCAAACTCGGCGATTTTTTTCTCGATCTGCGCCAGCGTCATCTGGTCAGCATCGCGCAGGATGGGCACCACCAGGCCGCGTGGCGACCCCACCGCGATACCGATGTCGAAATAGCCGTGATAGACAATGTCATTGCCATCCACCGAGGCGTTGATGACCGGATATTTTTTCAGCGCGGCAACCGCTGCCTTGACGAAAAATGACATGAAGCCGAGTTTGACGCCATGTTCTTTTTCAAACTT
>JBAQUE010000070.1:0-2146 GCA_049297315.1 Rugosibacter sp. | reverse complement strand
CGCTGTACACCAACCCCTTCACGATTGTCCCGCTGTACCTGGTGGCCTACGAGATCGGCCATGCCGTACTCGGCGGCGCGGCAAACTTTTCCGCGCCACCGGCGATGAATGGCGACCTGCTTGGCTGGATACCGGCACTTATCCACTGGGTCATCAGCCTGGGCAAACCGCTGGCGCTCGGCATCGTGCTGCTCGCCTGCCTGTTATCTGTTGCAGGCTATGCCGTCACGCGCCTGGGCTGGCGCTGCTGGCTGATGCATGCCTTGCGCAAGCGCGCGAACACGAGAAAAACAAGATAAGCAAAATCTGCCCAAAAGTCTGAACACTCCGCCACTGCCTGCACGTACCGGTCAGTTACACTATGCGCCATTACACCAATGCCGACTTTTTATGATCCTTCTTTCGCTGCCGCCGGGCGGGGCGCTGAGGCGGATTTTTCTTCCCAGCCGCCGCCCAGGGCTAAAAACAGTGTGACCTGCTCATCCCCGAGTGCGGCTTGCGAAGCGACCAGCGCCGTTTCAGTGGCGGCCAGGGTGCGTTCGGCATCCAGCACCGTCAAATAGTCAGTTTTACCATAACGGTAGAGCTGACGAGCCTGGGCGGCAGCCTGGGCGCTTTGATCTCGCGCGGCACTCAAGGCTGTGTCGCGATCAAGCTCGCGGGCATAGGTGACCAGGATGCTTTCCGTTTCCCGCAAGGCATTGAGCACGGTGGCATCAAAATGCGCAAATGCGGCGCGCGTGCCGGCTTCAGCCTGGGCAATACGCGCCTGTACGGTGCCGGTATTGGGAATCGTCCAGGAAATCAGCGGCCCGATACTCCAGCTATAGGTGCCGCGTTCGCCAAAATAAGACGTCGGGCCTGCCGAAGCGCCGGACAGACCCAAGCTGATTTTGGGATACAGATCGGCCGTGACAATACCGATGCGGGCAGTATTGGCTGCCAGGCTGCGTTCGGCTTGGCGGATATCCGGACGCCGCCGCAACAATGCCGCTCCATCGCCAACCGGAATCGGCTGGGTCACGCGTGGAATCACCGCGCAAGCCGTCAGCGTAGGGGAAATTTCGCCAGGCGTCTGGCCTGTCAGGGCGGCCAGACGATACAGGGCGACGCGCTGTTGTGCCTGAAATGGCGTAACGTTAGCTTGTAACTGGTGTAACTGGCTTTTCGCGCGGGTGACATCCAGCAGCGTGCCGCGCCCGCCTTGCTGCAAACGTTCGACCACCTGACGGGATTCGTCCTGCACGGCAACGGAATGCTGTGCCGAGGCTAGCTGGGCACCGGCCGCGCAGAGCATGACGTAGGCGCGCGCCGTTTCGGCGACCACGGTGATGCGCGTGGCGTCATACGCCGCCTGGGCGGCTTCGGCATCGCCCTGGGCGGCTTCTATTGCGCGGCGAATCTGGCCGACCAAATCCACTTGATACGACACACCGCCCCCCGCCGCATAAGACCACTTATTGGGCGGTCGCACCTTGGGTGCCAGCTCCTGCATGCCAGATATATGGCCATAGCTGGCACCGGCGGTAACGCCCACGATGGGCTGTTGCAGTGCCAAGGCTTCTTGCGTTGCGGCTTGCGCACGTTCCAGATTGGCGGCTGCAGTGCGTAAATCGGTATTGGCAGCCAGTGCCTGGGTAACCAATTGATCCAGCGTGGCATTGTCATAGAGGCGCCACCACTGTCCAGGCACAGCATCCTGCCGATAGATGGCGAATGTTGCCTGTGGCACTGTTGTTACCTGTGCCCCGGCGGCGGCCTGAATAAATGGGCCTCGCGCGCTCGGGCGTTGGATCGCGGCATGTTCAGGCACGGTGTAGTTGGGGCCAACAGCGGCACAGCCAGTCAAGGCCAGCGTCAGCAGCAAGCGTATGTGTCGGGATGGGAAAAGACGAGTCATCATGGCATTGGCATGGGGCATGCGGTAATCATTCCGGCAAGGCAAGGTGAGCAGGTGACAGGCATCCGGCAAAGATGTGGCGTCATGCGTGCGGCACCGTCTTTGGCTGCGGCATCTTGCCGTCATGCACGGATACCGTGACCGTCTGGCCTGCCACCAAGCGTACGTCGACGGGAATCTGGTCCAGCTTTACGCGCACAGGAATCCGCTGCGCCAGGCGCACCCAGTTAAACGTGGGGTTTACAT
>JBAQUE010000069.1:0-10096 GCA_049297315.1 Rugosibacter sp. | reverse complement strand
GTAATAACAGGGCGCGTCGTCGCGCAGCAGCACGCCGGCCTGCCGCATCTGCGCCAGGTTTTCGGCGGCCTTGGCATACACCGCCGGCGCGTAAGGATCGGTGTCCGGCGGCAGGTCGATTTCGGGTTTGGATATATGCAGGAACGACCAGGGCTTGCCCGCCGCGCGCAGGCGTGCCTCGGCGCTGGACAGCACGTCATACGGTGGCGCGGCGAGGTCAGCGGCGCGGCCCGGCGCGGGACGCAGGCCGCGAAAGGGTTGGATCAGGGACTGGTTCAGGCTCATGTCATTTGTTCGTTGGTTTTTTGCTGGGTGTGCTGCTCAATTTGATAAACAGTTCACGCAATGCCGCGACGCGCTCTTGCAGTGAAGCGCTGCTTTTCTGCCAGAGCAGCTTGTCCTGTCCGGCCAGCTTGATGCTGCGGTCGGTCTGGATCAGGCGGATGATGTTGGCCGGGTCGATCGGCGGGTTGGCGATGAATTGCAATTGTATCGCGCCAGGGCCGGCATCCACCTTGGCGATGCCCAGGCTGCGCGCGGCCAGGCGGATGCGGTGGGTTTCCAGCAGCGCCTGGGTTTGCGGCGGCATCTCGCCATAGCGGTCGATCAGTTCTTCCTGCATCGCGCGCAAATCGCCTTCGTCATCGCAGTTGGCCAGCCGCTTGTAGAGCGTCAGCCGTTCATGCACGTCGGGACAATAGGCATTGGTGAGCAGTGCGGGGATATGCAAATTGATTTCCGATGTCACGGCCAGCGGCAAGGTGAGATCGGGCGCGTCCTTGCCTTCCTTGAGCGCCTTGACCGCCGCGTTGAGCATGTTGGTGTACATCGCGAAGCCGACTTCGTGGATTTCGCCGCTCTGGTTTTCGCCGAGCACCTCGCCCGCGCCGCGGATTTCCAGGTCGTGCATGGCGAGAAAAAAGCCCGAGCCGAGTTCTTCCATCGCGCAAATCGCATCCAGCCGGCGCTGCGCATGCGGCGTCGGCTTGGCGTCTTCGTGGGTGAGCAGATAGGCGTAGGCCTGGTGGTGCGAGCGGCCGACGCGGCCACGCAACTGGTGCAACTGCGCGAGGCCGAACTTGTCGGCGCGGTTGATGATGATGGTGTTGGCATGCGGGTTGTCGATGCCGGTTTCGATGATCGTCGAGCACAGCAACAGGTTGTGCTTCTGCTGGGTGAATTCGCGCATCACACGTTCCAGTTCGCGCTCCGGCAACTGGCCGTGGCCGATCACGATGCGCGCTTCGGGCAGCAGGGTTTGCAGCCGTCCGCGCATATTCTCTATGGTGTCGACTTCGTTGTGCAAAAAGTACACCTGGCCGCCGCGCTTGAATTCGCGCAGGCAGGCTTCGCGCACCTGGGCTGTCGACCATTGGCTGGCAAAGGTCTTGATCGCCAGGCGCTTTTGCGGCGGCGTGGCGATCACCGAAAAATCGCGCAGGCCATCAAGCGAAAGGCCAAGCGTGCGCGGGATCGGCGTGGCGGTCAGCGTCAGCACATCCACCTGCGCGCGCAGCGATTTCAGCGCCTCTTTCTGGCGCACGCCGAAGCGGTGTTCCTCGTCGATGATGATCAGGCCGAGGCGCTCGAACTTCACATCCTTCTGCAACAAACGATGCGTGCCGATCAGGATGTCGATCTTGCCCTGGGCGAGCAGTTGGATTGCTTCGCTTTGTTCCCTGGCATTCTTGAAGCGCGAGATTTCGGCGATCTTCACCGGCCATTCGTTGCCTATTTGTGCGAAGCGGTCGCTGAAGTTCTGGTAATGCTGCTCGGCCAGCAGCGTGGTGGGGCACAGCACGGCCACCTGCTTGCCGTCGGCCACGGCGACGAAGGCGGCGCGCAGCGCGACCTCCGTCTTGCCAAAGCCGACATCGCCGCAGATCAGCCGGTCCATCGGCTTGCCGGATTGCATGTCGGCGATCACCGCGTTGATGGCGGCCAACTGGTCGGGCGTTTCCTCGAAACCGAAGCCGTCGGCAAAGGCTTCCAGGTCATGCAGCTTGAATGCGAAGCGATGCCCTTCGCGCGCGGCGCGCTGGGCATACAGATGGAGCAGCTCGGCGGCCGTGTCGTGCACCTGCGCGGCGGCTTTCTTTTTGGCCTTGTCCCATTGGCCGGAGCCGAGCGTATGCAAGGGCACGGATTCCGGGTCGGCGCCGCTGTAACGCGTGATGACCTGCAACTGCGCGACAGGCACATACAGCTTGGCGCCGGCGGCATATTCGAGGTGCAGGAATTCGGTATCACCATCGCCGAAATCCATGTGCACCAGGCCGAGGTAGCGGCCGATGCCGTGGTTCTCATGCACCACCGGATCGCCGATTTTCAGCTCGGAAAGGTCGCGCAGCCAGCCTTCCAGATTGGCGCGCCGCGCCTCGCCGCGTCGCGTGCGCGGGCGCGCGGTGGCGGCGTACAGCTCGTTTTCGGTGATGATGGCGATGTCATCAATTTGAAAGCCGCCGGACAGTGGCCCGACGCCGAGCATGAAGCGGTCGCTGGCGGCAAGAAAGCTGGTGAAGCCGGTGCAGGGCGCGGCGGCGAGATGGTATTCGGCCAGGTACTCGTGCAGCGTTTCGCGGCGCCCCGGCGATTCGGCGAGCAGCAGCACGCGGCGCGCCTGCTTGGCGAGAAAGTCACGCAGATGCGCCAGCGGATCGGCGGCCTTGCGCTCTATGGTCAGCAGCGGCAGGGCGTTTTCTTGTCCGCTCGCCGTGTTGCCATCGCCGACTTTCTGCGCGATGGGAAGGCTGCCGCGCAACGCATATTGCGGCAGCGTCTTGATGGCGATGAAAAATTCCTCATCGCGCAAAAACAAGTCGCCGGGCGGCAAGACCGGGCGGCTGCGGTCGCCGCCGAGCATCTTGTAACGGCCGTTGGCATCGGCCCAGAATTCCGCAATCGCGCCGGCGACATCGCCATGCAGCAGCAGGCTGGCTTCTTCCGGCAGGTAGTCGAACAGGGTCCCGCTGGCTTCAAAAAACAGCGGCAGGTAATACTCGATGCCGGCGGGCAATATGCCGTTCGAGACATCCTTGTACAGGCTGATGCGCGACGCGTCGCCCTCGAAAGTCTCGCGGAAACGCTGGCGGAACGTGGTGCGCCCGGTTTCCCCGGCAGGGAATTCGCGCGCCGGCAGCAGGCGGATTTCCGGCGCCGGATACAGCGTGCGCTGCGTGTCGGCATCAAAGCTGCGGATAGTCTCGATCTCGTCGTCGAACAACTCGATGCGATAGGGCAGCGGCGTGCCCATCGGGAACAGGTCGACCAGCCCGCCGCGCACGCTGTATTCGCCCGCCGCGACCACCTGCGTGACATGCTGGTAACCGGCCAGCGCGAGCTGGGCGCGCAGTTTGCCGATGTCCAGCTTCTCGCCCTGTTTCATGAAGAAGGTATGCGCGGCAAGAAACGCCGGTGGCGCCAGCCGCGTGATGGCCGTGCCAGCCGCGGCGATCAGCACGTCGCACTCGTTGCGCGAGACGGCATGCAGCGTGGCCAGGCGCTCCGAAATCAGATCCTGGTGCGGCGAAAAGTTGTCATACGGCAGGGTTTCCCAGTCAGGCAGCAGATGCGCGCGCAGGGCCGGTGCGAACCAGGCGATTTCCTCGGCCAGACGCTGCGCTTCCAGCGGGCTGGCGGTGATGACGGCCAGCAACTGGCCGGGGCGGACAAGCTGCACCATCGCCAGCGCGTCGAGTGAGGCGGCAAAGAAAGGCAGATCGAGACGTTGGCCCGGTTTGGGGTGCGCGGGCAGTGACAGCAGCGAATTCACAAAACATTCCAACAACGGTGCAAGGCGCACAAGGTGCGGAATTATACGCAGCGCACTACGTACGATGCGGCTGGCGATTACCTTGGAAGTGCGGCTTACGGGCGCAAACTAACCAAATTGCAGCAAGCCGGCCAGCAAGCCGAGGGCGATGGCGATCATGCCCGGCAAGGTGCGCTGCGCCAGCGCGCCGCCGCCGATCATGATGACGAGCCCCATCTTGAAGGCGAGGTTGGAGAGCACCGCCAGGGTGATGGTTGTCACCGCCTGTGCTGTGCCGATCTGCGTGGTGCTGAACAGGCGCAACGTGGAGAGCGTGATGGCATCGACATCGGTCAGCCCGGAAACCAGGGCGAGCAGATAAAGCCCCTGGCTGCCCGCAATATCCTGCAACCAGGCAGACAGGATCAGGATCAGCGCATACAGCGCGCCAAAGGTGACCGCCGCGCGGATTTCGGTCGGGTTGCTGATCTCCGGCATGGGCAGCTCGCCATGCCCATTCAGTTGTCGCCAGCCCCATAGCACGGCGAGCAGCCCCATTACCACGCCACCGCCCAGCACGAGCAACAGCGGGAGGATGATGGCCGGGGCGACGATGAATGAAACAAAGCCGACGCGCAGCAAAATCACCATGTTGGCGAGCAGCACAACCAGCATCGCAGTATGCACCAGCGCGCCACTGCGCCGCGCATGGCGCGAGAAGATCATGGTCGTCGCCGTGGACGACACCAGCCCGCCGAAAAAGCCGAGCAGCGTGGCGCCATGCCGCGTGCCCACTAGGCGCAGCGCGGTGTAACCGGCCAGCGATACGCCGGAGATCAGCACCACCATCCACCAGATATGCCGCAGGTTGAGCGCGTCGTATGGGCCGAAAGCGCGGTCGGGCAGGATGGGCAGGATCACCAGCGAGAGCACGCCGAACTGGAGCATGGACAGGATGTCGGTATGCGTCAGGCGCTTGGTGATGTCTTGCAACTGGCGCTTGAAATACAACAGCACAGTCGCGGTAATGCCCAACATCACCGCCAGCGCAGCATGGCCATACCAGACGGCTGCGCCGAGCGCGTAGCACACCAGCAGGGCTACCACAGAGGTCGTCCCCGGGTCGCCGTTTTCCAGCGGGTCGGTGGCGATGGCCGCAATCATCATCGCGGCGATGCTGGCCAGGCCCGCTGCCAGAATCCAGCTACTGCCGGTGGCCTGCGTGAGCAGGGCGGCCAGGCAGCCGAGCAGCGCAACCAGGGCAAAGGTGCGCAATCCTGCCTTGGTCTCGGGCTGGCGTTCGCGTTCAAGACCCATGAGCAGGCCGATACCCAGGCTGATGGCGAAGGCTTGCAGGGTTTGGTAGCTTGGTTCGGCGATGAACATGGTGTGCGTTGTGATGCTGTTTATTTCTGTTTCGAATGCGGATTGGTCAAGTATAGAATCAGCCCCGGATTTCCGCACACACACACGCACACACACATTCACCCGCCGAGGATAGTGAGGCATGCAGCGACTGATTATCGGGTTTGGCTTCGATGATGAAGGCGAGCGCATCGCGTTTCTCGATTGCGGCCACCGTCAGCATGTGCGCCACAATCCGCCCTTCATCAACCGGCCATGGACCGAAACCGCAGAAGGGCGCGCGGGCATGCTCGGCGAGCAACTCAACTGCGTGCGCTGCGACCAATCCGAATGGCCGGAACATTTCATCGCCTACAAAAAAACGCCGGTGTTTACCGCCGAATCGCTGCCAGCGGCGCTGCGCAAGGATCACTCAACCAAGCCCGGCGTCTGGGCCAAGGTCGTCGTCAGCGAAGGCCGGCTGCGCTATCGCGCCGAGGCATTGCACATCGATATGGATCTCTCGCCACGCCAAACGGGAACCGTCGTGCCGCAAGTGCCGCACAGCGTCGAACCGCTGGGGGCGGTGCGCTTCTACGTCGAGTTTTACCGCGCGCCGCAGGGCGGCGACAAGAAAGTCGGCGCTGATGGGACGGCGGGTTTGGGTGAATGACGTGCCCCACGAAGTGAGGTGAAGGAACGGTTGAATCGATCATGTTTGAACTGAAAACTCTCGCGCTATTCTTCATCACGGCCATTGCGGAAATCCTTGGTTGTTACCTGCCGTATCTCTGGCTCAGGCAGGACAAGAGCGCATGGCTGCTGGTTCCGGCGGCATTGAGTCTTGCGCTGTTTACCTGGCTGCTCTCGCTGCATCCAGCGGCAGCGGGACGGGTTTATGCGGCTTATGGCGGCGTCTATATCTTTGTGGCGATTTTCTGGCTGTGGACGATTGATGGCATCCGGCCGACACTGTGGGATCTGGTTGGCGCCACTATTGCGCTGGCTGGCATGGCGATCATCATGTTTGCGCCAAGAAGTACATAAACAATCCAGTTAATCTGCTTAGAGGAGGAGCCGGCATGAAAACATACACAGGAAGTTGCCACTGCAGGCAGGTTCGGTTTGAGGTTGCCACCGAGCTTACCAAAGCCATTCAATGCAACTGTTCCATCTGCATGAAAAAGGGTGCTCTGCACCATCGTGTTCCGCCAGAAAATTTCAAGCTGCTTGCCGGGCAGGATGCGCTCATGCTCTATCAGTTCGGCTCGAAAACGGCCAAGCACTGGTTCTGCAAGCACTGCGGCATCCATCCCTTCAGCAATCCGCGTTCAGCCCCGGGCATGTACAACATCAACGTCCATTGCCTGGAAAACGCTGAAGCGGAAAAGGCCAACATTGAGGTCAAGGTATTCGACGGCAAGCACTGGGAAGAGGCAGTCAAAACCTTCAAGTTCTAACTGCCGTGACGCGGAGCAATAAGGGCAATGAGTGGTTTTCGCTTATGTTCTGCCTGCGCTTTGATAGCCGTATGTATATATATGGTATGGTTGATAATGGGTTTGTAATGAGCCAATACAATAAATAATAGAAAAGGGAGTGAGCAGTGATAACTGCCAAAGGGCGTTTTGCGGGCAAGGTGGCCGTGGTGACGGGTGCTGCCCAGGGGGTTGGTTTTGCCACCGCGCAGCGCATGGGGCGTGAGGGCTGCCGTATCGTCATCGCCGACTTTTCCGCAGGACCTGCGGCTGAAGCCGTTGTAGCGCTGAAGGCCGAGGGCATCGAGGCGATCGCCGCGATCGGCGACCTGAGCGATTACGCGCAGGCCGTGTCGGTCATGCAGCAGGCCAAACAGACTTTTGGTGCGATCCATATCCTGGTCAATAACGTGGGCGGCACGATCTGGGTGAAACCCTTTTGGCACTACACCGAAGATGAAATCCGCACAGAGGTTAATCGCTCATTCTGGCCGACGATGTGGTGCTCACGTGCCGTGATCCCCGTCATGCGTGAAACCGGTGGTGCAATTGTCAATATAGGTTCGAGCGCGGTGGAAGGTGAATACCGGATTCCCTACTCGGCTTCCAAAGGGGGTGTCGAGGCGTTGACGACAGCGCTGGCTGTGGAGCTGGTTGGTTTTGGTATTCGGGTTAACTGCGTTGCGCTGGGCGCGACGTCCGCACCAGAACGCAAGACCCCGCGTCGGACGACCCCCTTGAGCGCTGAGGAAGAGGCGTGGTTTAAGCAGCTCATGCAATTGATTGCGGAGGATGAGCTGATTACGCCCTGGGCCACGGCCGAGCAGCAGGCAGGCGTCATCGCCTTTCTGGCTTCGGATGATGCGGCGCATGTCACGGGCGAAGTAGTGCAGACAGGGCGGCGCGGCAAAAGGATTTTCGATAAGCTGGGATTTATTCCATAACCGAATTAATTCTTGCAATGTGAATAACAAGGAGGAGACATGTCAGTGATAAATCAAGCAGGAGGGTATACGGGCGAATCGCCCCAGGTGTGGCCATCCAAGTCCAACCAGATGCCGAAAGAGATCTTTGGTGATACGGCCCTTTTTGAAGAAGAGCTGAAGAAGATTTTCTACGGCGACTGCTGGCATGTGGTTGGCCATGCCGCAGAAATTCCCGACATAGGAGATTTCAAGACCTTTGATCTTGGCCGCGTGCCCCTGCTGATTTCGCGTGGCAAAGACAACGTGATCCGTGTTTTCTACAACAGCTGCACCCATCGTGGCACCCAGGTTGAAACTTCCTCCAGCGGCAATCGCAAGGAATTTGAATGTCCATATCACCGCTGGGTTTTCTCGCTCGATGGCGAACTGATCGGTTGCCCGGGGTCGAAAGAGTTCGCGCCCGACTTCAAGCAGGAGAACTTTGGCCTGGTCGAAGTAAAAAGTGATCAGTTTCTCGGCTTGATCTTTGTCACCATGGGCGCAAACACGCCGCCGCTGGATGCCTGGCTGGGCGAGACGGTGAAGCCCACCTTGAGTAAGGTGCTCGGCGGTGACGGGCGGCTCAAGCTACTGGGCTACCAGAAGGTTTGCTATGACACAAACTGGAAAGGCTATGCCGACAACGATGCCTATCATGCCGGGCTTTTGCACACCGCGTTCCGCAAGCTTGGTTTTCAGGGTGGAAAGGGATTCCTCAAAGTGGATGACTGCGGCAACTGGGTAATGAATCTGGAGCTGAAGCCTTTGCAAAATGCCGATTTCCTCAAGGATCCCTCATTGCTCGAATTCAAGGCGCCTGATGCCAAACCCGAATCGAATGGTGCGCAACTGTTTCCCATGACCGCGATGGTCATACACATGGACGTCATCAACCTGCGTTTTGCCATCGCGCGCAGTCCTGACAAGACCGAAGTGCATTACGCCTACTTTTCCCATGCAGATGATGATGCGGCCCTGGCGCAGCATCGTATCCGCCAGTCCTCCAACCTGCTGGGCCCTTGTGGCATGGTCAGCATGGAAGATGCGGCGGTCTTCCAACGTGTGCATATCGGGAACCGGACACCTGGCTTTGCCGAGTTCCAGAAGGGGGTAACCAGCTTCGGCAAATTACCCACTGAGGGGTGGCAACAGAATGATGAAAGCAGCAACTTGCCACGCTGGGACCAATACCGCAAAGTGATGGGTATCCAACGGGAAGGTGAGCAATGAATCCGGATGCTACGCAGATGAATGCGATTGACGCGCTACAGACGTCCTATGTCATGGCGCTGGACGCAGGCGACATGACGGCTTGGGCGGCGACTTTTTCTACTGCGCCGGAAACCAGCTACTTCTGTATCTCCGCAGAAAACGACCGTCGCGGGTTGCCGATTGCATTGATGTATGACGATTGCCGTGCGCGGATTGATGACCGGATTACTTTTGTTGACCAGGTGTGGGTTGGAACCTATCAGCCCTATCGCACGCGGCATTTAGTGCAACGGTTGACCTGCGAGCCAGTTGGACTGAATGTGTATCGGGTAATGTCCAGTTTTTTAATCATGATGACGGCAGAGGGTGGTGCGACGGTAGTGATGACCAGTGGAGTGTATCGCGACGTGATTGAAGTGCAGGGCAATCACGCAGTCTTTCGAGAGAAGCGCGCTGTCTATGATGCTGACGTGCTACCGCGCTATCTCGTGTTTCCATTTTGAGTGTGGCGGAATTTCGCACATACTGGATCAGGTCCTATTTGAGCTAGCGGTAGCGTAAATAAAACGCTTGTTCGCGCAACCGGGTCAGGCCTTTGGCGAGGAAGCGCGGCTCTTTTTCTAGGATGTCGTGTTCGTGCAGGCAGATCACTTCGGCGGCGGGTTCAAACAGCATTCGGATTTCGCTTTCTGAGACGCTGAACGGCGGGCCTTTCATCTGCTCTTGCGGGTATTCAAAATTCACCAGCAGGGTGCTGGCGCCGGGCGGCAGAATCTTTTGCAGATGGGCGGCATAGTCCTGGCGCATGGCGGGCGGCAGGGCGACCAGCGCGGCGCGGTCGAATATCGCGCTAACGCCATTCAGGTCGTCTGCGCCGAGCTTGAAAAAATCGCCGCAGTAGATGCGCAGTGCGCCGCTTTGATGAAGGGTGAAATCCTTGTGCTGCGTGACTGTCGCGGTGAGTCCGTTTTCGGTGAAAAAACTATCGACGGCGAGTGCGCTGAGTTCAACGCCGATCACTTCATGGCCTTGTTCGCAAAGCCATAGCAGGTCACGGCTTTTGCCGCAGAGCGGAACGAAGACCCGGCTGCCCGGCGCAATGCCGGGCGGTGGCCAGAACGGTTGCAGGTAGGGGTGAACTTCCTGGCGGTGAAAGCCAATTTCGTTCTTTGCCCAGCGTTCATGCCAGAAGGCGGATTCCATGCGCTTTGATTCCTAGGGAAACACTGAATAAGGTACAAACACTGTGAACGATTTCTTTGTCATGGAGTCAGACAAAGAGTTGTGATCACAAGGGACGAACTGATGAAGCAGATGACGCTGGCGGCGACACGAGGATTCGAGAA
>JBAQUE010000068.1:0-2527 GCA_049297315.1 Rugosibacter sp. | reverse complement strand
GAACCCGTCATCGCCGCCAAGTCCCCTTTCGCTGTCGCCGTCGAACAAGGCAAGGATTATTACTGGTGCTCCTGCGGAAAATCGCAAGCGCAACCTTTTTGCGATGGCAGCCATAAAGGCTCGTCATTCGTTCCAACCCAATACACCGCACAGGAAACAACCACTGTTTATTTTTGTGGTTGCAAGCACAGCAAGGCGGGCGCGTTGTGCGACGGTTCGCATAAGGCGCTCTAAAAAATTCCCGTGTTGCGGGGCCGCGCATGTCACAGGCCGCAACCTCCCCATCTGTGATTTCATGGCTGCCGGCGGAGCACCGTTTTCCGCCGCTGAGCATGGCGCTCGCCGAACCTGGCGGCCTGCTGGCGGCCGGCGGTGACCTTTCCCCGCAGCGCCTGATCGCCGCCTATCGGCAGGGCATCTTCCCCTGGTATTCGCCTGGCGACCCTATCCTGTGGTGGAGTCCCGATCCGCGCATGGTGCTATATCCAGATGGCATGCGCATATCCCGATCGCTCGCCAAAACCTTGCGCAATGCGCCCTACGCCGTGCGCATGGATACTGCTTTTGCAGAGCTTGTCCAGGCCTGCGCCAACACCCCTCGCGCAGGCCAGCCGGGCACCTGGATCAACCCTGAAATGCTGGTCGCTTACTGTGAACTGCATCGTCTCGGTTATGCCCACAGTATCGAAACATGGATTGACGGCCGTCTGGTTGGCGGACTCTACGGCATTGCGCTAGGCCGTGCGTTTTATGGTGAATCGATGTTCTCGCTGCTACCCAACGCGTCGAAAATTGCGCTGGCCCATTTATGCGCTTACCTCAAACGGCGAGAATTCGGCATAATTGATTGCCAAATGGAAACTTCCCATCTCACATCGCTCGGCGCCTGTCCCATACCACGCGACAAATTTATTGCCGCGCTGGATGGGTTGACGCTTGCAGACGAACCACCCGGCCTGTGGCCCGCCGATGCGATCAATGGCCATTTCAGGGGACAGCCATGACCCACCCACGCGACCTGCCATTTTTCCCGCTGTTGCAGTTCTACACCACGACACCCTATAGCTGCTCGTACCTTCCTGGCCGCATCGCACGCTCGCAAGTCGCGACGCCGATCCGCATGATAGACAGCAGCATCTACAGCGAACTGGTGCGTGCCGGCTTTCGCCGCAGCGGAATTTTCACTTATCGCCCGCAATGCGACTTATGTAACGAATGCCAGCCGGTGCGCCTGGACGTTAAGCAGTTCGCCACCAACCGCAGCCAGCGCCGCGCGCTCGCCCAGAATGCCTCGCTGACCGCCCACGATTGTGACCTCGTTTTCCATGAGGAACACTATCTGCTGTATCGCGACTATCAAGCCAAACGCCATCCGGGAGGCGGCATGGACCAAGACAGCCGCGAGCAATATGTGCAGTTCCTGCTACAAACGCATGTCACCAGCCGCCTGGTGGAGTTCCGCGAAAATGGCGTGCTGCGCATGGTCAGCATCATTGACGTGCTGGATGACGGACTCTCAGCCATTTACACGTTTTACGATTGCGAAGTGCCGCATGCCAGCTATGGCACTTTCGGCATCCTGTGGCAAATCGCCGAATGCCAGCGCGCCGGGCTGCCCTGGCTGTATCTCGGTTACTGGATACGCGACAGCAAGAAAATGGCTTACAAGGAAAACTTCCAGCCGCTGAATGTCCTGCGCAATGGCCAATGGCAGCTGTTAAGCCACAGTGCGGATCCGGCCTGACCGGTACAGTCCGCACCAGACCAGGAGACAACGCCTGAAGATTGAAGAGCGCCGGGGAAAGGAACTGGACTCGCGAGGCCATGCAACGGGCTGCGCAGCTTAAAAAGCTTTACACCGGGCGGCCCGTGACTTATTTTTGTTCACTTGGCCATCCGATGCCCAAGGCATGCGCTAACATCAAGGCGTTGCCGCAGCCTGGCGGTTTTTTTGCAGCAGGAGCACAGATGGCGTGGATGGTGCTGGTATTGGCGGGGCTGTTTGAAGTGGCCTGGGCCATTGGCCTGAAATACACCGCAGGATTCACCCGGCTGTGGCCCAGCGTCGGCACCCTCGCCGCCATGACTGCGAGCGTTGCCCTGCTCGGCCTGGCCATGAAATCCCTGCCCGTCGGCACGGCGTATGCCGTGTGGGTTGGCGTTGGCGCAGTGGGTACAGCCATTCTCGGCATCTTCCTGTTTGATGAATCGGCAAACCTGAGCAAGCTGGCGAGCCTTGGTTTGATCGTGCTGGGCATCATCGGCCTCAAGCTGACGACGCTGGACTAACGCTCATGGCAAGTAAATGTCCCCCGCTGATGATGCGGAGCAAATGAATCATGGCGCCGTGTCACCAGCGCCGACTTTTACCAAACTTGCCTAACGCTCATGGTCATAAACCACCCATTGATGATGAAACACGCGAAAGGCGGAATGGTGACCCGCCCCTCCCATCCGCTACGCGGCCCACGGCTGGCTTTGCACAGCCACCCGGCTACGGCGGCGCGACGCAGGCGTCGCGCATTCC
>JBAQUE010000067.1:0-11733 GCA_049297315.1 Rugosibacter sp. | reverse complement strand
CGTGTAGCGCCGTGGCTTCGGCAAGCAGGCCGAGGTCGAACTTGACCGACGACTTGTCGGTGTTGGCGACATTCAGCTTGTATTGCTGCAACTTGTTCTTGACATATTTGGTGTTGAAGCGCCGGTCGGAAACCGTCTGCACCATGGCGTCCGAAATATGGCCGATGCCGCCCAGGCGTGCGGTTTCGAGGGCGAGGGAGACGGTGGAAATATCTACGCCCATGCCACCCACCATGATGGGCACCAGTTCGTGTTGGCCAAGTTTCAGGCGAAAGTCATCTACGCGTTTCATCGAATAAGGAACACAGGCTGAGTGCGCTGCTCGTCTAGTTACACAGGTGCGTATTATCGCGCGGCTGGCCGGTACGCGTTCAACAGGCGGGCGAAAATTTGTGTACCAATACGTCGAGTAGGGACTTGCCATAACGCGCTGCCTTGGCCTGGCCGATGCCGGGTATGGCGAGCAATTCATCTTCTGAGCGGGGACGCCGCGCAGCCAGTTCGTGCAAGGTGCGGTCATGCAGGATGACATAGGCGGGCACGCCTTGTTCGCGCGCAAGTCCGGTGCGCCAGGCGCGTAATGCGTCGACCAGCGGCGCGTCGGCGGCGCTGGTCGATGGCGGAGCTGCGGCGTTTGTGCGCCGTATCGCCAGCGCCGATTTTTTGCCAACGCGAGCGGCCGGCCGCCGCCGTAACGATAATGTCATCTCCCCTTTAAGCACGGGGCGTGCGGTTGCGCTCAGTTGCAATGCGCCATAGGCTTGCGCATCGGCATGTAGCAGGCCGGTGGCGAGCAATTGGCGGAAGACCGAGCGCCAGCCGTTTTCGTCCATATCCGCGCCGACGCCAAAGGTGGGCAGCGTCTGGTGGCTGAACTGCTGCACTTTTTCGGTATTCTTGCCGCGCAAGATGTCAATCAGATGACCGGCGCCAAAACGCTGGCCGGTGCGCAAGGCGGCCGACATGGCTTTGCGCGCGGCTTCGGTGCCGTCCCACAGCTCCGGCGGCTCGATGCAGGTGTCACAGTTGCCGCAGGACACGGCATCTTCGCTGAAATACTTGAGCAGCCGCACGCGGCGGCAGTCGGCGGTTTCGCACCAGGCCAGCAGCGCGTCGAGCTTGCCGCGTTCGACGCGCTTTTGTTCGTCGCCGGCCATCGATTCGTCGATGCGCTGGCGATGGATCACCACGTCGTTGAGGCCATAGGTCATCCAGGCTTCGGCGGGTTCGCCATCGCGCCCGGCGCGGCCGGTTTCCTGATAGTAGGCTTCGAGGCTCTTGGGCAGGTCGAGATGCGCGACAAAGCGCACATCGGGCTTGTCGATGCCCATGCCAAAGGCAATCGTCGCCACCATCACGATGCCTTCGTCACGTAGAAAACGCTGCTGGTTTTTTTGCCGTGTTTCCGCGTCCAGCCCGGCGTGATAGGGCAGGGCGGCGATGCCTTGCGTGGCCAGCCAGACGGCGGTTTCGTCCACCTTGCGCCGCGACAGGCAATACACGATGCCGGCTTCACCGCGATGGCCATCGAGAAAATCCAGCAACTGGCGGCGCGGATTGTCCCGTTCAACAACGATGTAACGGATGTTCGGCCGGTCGAAACTGGAAATGAAAATGCGTGCGTTATCCAGCCCCAGGCGGGTGATGATTTCCCTGCGTGTCAGCTCATCCGCCGTGGCGGTCAGGGCGATGCGCGGAACCGCCGGATAGCGCTGGTGCAGCGCCGAGAGCTGGATGTATTCCGGACGGAAATCATGCCCCCATTGCGAGACGCAATGCGCTTCATCAATCGCAAACAGGGCGAGCTGACCATTGCTGTCGAGGCGGTCGAGCAGGGCCAGGAAGCGATCGGTGAGCAGGCGTTCCGGCGCGACATAAATCAGGTCGAGCTCGCCGCGCAGCAGCTTCTGCTCGATGGCCGCCGCACTGGCATAGTCGAGCGACGAGTTCAGGTAGGCGGCGCGCACGCCGGCTTGCAGCAAGGCATCCACCTGGTTCTGCATCAGCGCGATGAGCGGCGAGACAACCACACCGATGCCGGGGCGCAGCAGCGACGGAATCTGGTAGCACAGCGATTTGCCGCCGCCGGTGGGCATCAGGACCAGCGCGTCGCCACCGCCGATCACGTGCTCAATGATCTCTTCCTGCGGGCCGCGAAATGACGGATAGCCAAAAACGCGACGCAGGGTTTCAAGGGCGGCAGGCATGGTGTGCGGAAGGAGAGGTGGTGCAGACGGCGGAAGACCGCATTATGCGGGCTAGAATCATTTGCGGATAATAAAGTGTGGAGGCAAAGATGCGTCGTTTTTACTGGATTGCTGCATTGGCCGGCGCCGTCCTGATTTTCATGCCGGGTATCGCGAACGTCGCGAACGCTGCGGATAGCATAGAAAAACCGCAGCCGCCGACGATTCTGCTGGCGAAAGTATGGCGTGAGGGCTTTGATCCGGCGGATTTCTGGGTGAGTGAAAAACTTGATGGTGTGCGTGCGATATGGGATGGCCATACCCTGCGTTTTCGCAGTGGACGCACTGTGCATGCGCCCGCGTGGTTTGTCGCCGCCTTGCCCACGCAGCCATTGGATGGCGAACTATGGCTGGGGCGCGGGCAGTTCGATGCGCTCTCGGCCATCGTGCGCAAAACCGGGCCACTGGATGCCGAATGGCGCACCGTGCATTACATGATTTTCGACATGCCGGATACTGAAGGCAGCTTCAGCCAGCGCGTGGAACGCATGCGTGATGTGATCGCGCATGCGGGCATCACCTGGCTACAGGCTGTGCCGCAGTTTCGCGTAGCCGACCGGGCGCAGCTCATGGCGCGCTATGAAGAAGTGATTGCCGGCGGTGGTGAAGGCCTGATGCTGCATCGCGCCGATGCACCCTACCGCGCCGGACGCAGCGACGACTTACTGAAACTCAAGCCGGCGGAGGATGCCGAAGCCACGGTGATTGGCTACGTACCGGGCAAAGGTCGCCTGGCCGGGCAGGTGGGTGCGCTGGAAGTGCAAAACGCCGAAGGCAAAAAATTCCGCATTGGCAGCGGGCTGGATGACAGTTTGCGCCGTAACCCGCCACCTATCGGTGCGGTGGTGACTTATCGCTACCAGCATCTAGGCAAGGATGGAGTTCCAAGGTTTCCGCGCTATTGGCGGCTGCGCGAGGAGTTTTGACTTCGATCAATGTAAAAGTTTGTGGAACGCTTATGCTATTATAGTTAGGAGTCTAACTATCAGTCTACTTTGCATATTGTGAGTGACATCGAAGAACGCTTCTCCCGTGCCCTGCACAGCACCTCGCGTGCCTGGCGGCTGGCGCTGGACCGTCGGCTCAAGGATCTTGGCGTCAGCCAGGCCAGCTGGTTGACGATCGCCGTTGCGGCACGCGCCGAGCAACCCTTGTCGCAAACCGAACTGGCGCAGCGCCTGGCGGTGGAAGGCGCGACGATGGTGGCGATGATCGACCGCTTGTCGGAGGCTGGCCTGGTGGTGCGTGAACCTTCGCTGACTGACCGACGTGTGAATCTGGTGGCGTTGACCAAGGCGGGAAATCGGCTCTACGACAAGGTCAGGGCTGAGGCCGAAGCTTTCAGCAAAGAGTTGTTGAAAGCCGTCAATAAGGAAGAGCTGATGGCGGCGACCGAATTGCTTGAGCAGTTGCAGACTGCGGCGGAATCTGCGCCATGAATGATGTAGCGGCCGCTGGCGCAGCGCCACGCCCGCTCAACCGCGGCATGGTCACCCTGTCGCTGATGCTGGCCACGGTGATGCAAACCCTCGACAGCACGATTGCCAATGTCGCCTTGCCGCATATCCAGGGCAACCTGTCGGCAGCACAGGATCAGGTTACCTGGGTATTGACGTCATACATTGTGGCAACAGCGATTGCGACGCCACTGACGGGCTGGTTGTCTGAACGGTACAGCCGGAAATATGTCTTCATGGGTTCGGTCGCGGGCTTTGTGCTGGCGTCCATCATGTGCGGGCTGTCCACTTCTCTGGCGCAGCTGGTGTTCGCCCGTCTGCTACAGGGCGCATTTGGCGCTGCCATTGTGCCGCTGTCGCAAGCTACCCTGCTGGACATTAATCCAAAGGAAAAGCAGGGCCCGGCGTTGGCGATGTGGGGGATGGGCGTGATGATAGGGCCGATTCTGGGGCCGACATTGGGCGGTTGGTTGACCGAAAACTACAATTGGCGCTGGGTTTTCTTCATCAATGTCCCGATTGGAACGCTAGCCCTGTATGGCATGTGGCGGTATATGCGGTATGTACCAGGCACCCAGCGTATAAGTTTTGATGTATTCGGTTTCGCCACCCTGAGCCTGGCTGTTGGCGCCTTGCAAATGTTACTGGATCGTGGCCAGCAGAATGACTGGTTTTCTTCGCTCGAAACCTGGATCGAACTGGGCCTGTTTGTCCTGACGGCAGCCTATTTCATTGTGCATACGGCGTTGCGGCCGGCAGGCAAATCATTCTTTGATTACCGCTTGTTGCTGAACCGCAATTATTTCACCGGGGTGGTGGTCGTTTTTGTCATCGGCATCGTGCTTTTCACGCCGCGTGCGCTAATTCCCAGCTTCCTGCAAAACATGCTGAATTACGAAGTGATCACGGCAGGTTTTCTGACCGCGCCGACCGGTTTTGGAACAATGATCGCGATGGCCATTGTCGGGCGTCTGGTCGGTAAAGTTGATTTTCGCATCCTGCTGACCAGCGGATTTGTCATTACGGCTTTTTCCCTGTGGCAGATGAGCCGTTATACGCTTGTGATTGCGCAAAGCGATATCGTTTGGCCAGGGATTATCCAGGGCATAGGTATCGGCCTGACTTTCGTCCCCTTGAGTGTGGCGACCTTCGCGACGCTCGCGCCGGAAATGCGTGCCGAGGGTACGGCCATCTATAGCCTGGTGCGCAATCTCGGCAACAGCATGGGCATTTCCTTGATGCAAACCCTGCTGGTGCGCAATACGCAAACCATGCATGCCTCGCTGGCAGAGAGTGTGAACTATGCCAATCCGGCCTTTCAGGATCCTGCGATTGCCACGTTCTACAACCCCACGACACCGGCAGGGCTGCTGGCATTGAATGCCGAGATTACCCGGCAAGCCGGCATGATTTCCTATCTCAACGTCTTTTGGCTGCTGTGTGTCATGGCCTTGTCGATTATTCCATTTCTAGTGCTGCTGAGCCCGGTGGCAAAAAATGCGCCGGCCAGCGTCGAACATATGGCGGTCGATTAAATTCATGAAATACCTATTTTCACCATGCGCTTATTGAACCTGACTGCACCGCGAACAATTCTTCTGGGTGGCCTGCTGCTGGCGGTCAGCGGTTGCGCCATGATCCCTCCCGATCACGCCGCATTGCCGCAGCGGGATATGGCCAGTGCACAGCTTGCCGCGGATATCAAGCTGGCGCAGGATAACTGGCCACAGGCGCAGTGGTGGACCGCTTATGGCGATGCCCAGTTGAACCGGCTGATGGCGCAAGCCTTGCAAGACGGGCCTTCATTGCAGATGGCCGCCGCCCGCGTGGGTTCGGCAAAGGCAGCGCTCAAGCTGGATGCGGCGGATGAAGGCGTGGATGTCAGGCTCAATGCCGATGTCAATCGCCAGCGTTATTCTGGCACTGGCTTCTTCCCGCCACCAATTGGTGGAAGTTATTACACAGAATCGACGGTAAGGATTCTCGCCAGCCATGATTTTGACTGGTGGGGCAAGCGGCGCGCGCAGATTACCGCAGCCTTTGGTGAAATCAATGCCCGCCACGCAGAACGCGCGCAGGCAGAACAGACATTGGCAGCGGCAGTGGCGCAAAGCTACTTCAGGTTGCAGGCTTACTGGGCGCGGCTGGATACACTGCAACAGCAGCGTAGCAAACAAAATGAGTTGGTGGCGGACAAGGCAAAACGCGTGGCCCATGGTCTTGCCTCGCTTGACGAGCAACGGGTTGCGGAAGCAGAGTTGCGCCGCCTGAATACCGACTATGCGGCGCTGGAGGCTGCGCTTGGCCGTGAGCGCGAAGCCTTGCGGGCGCTGCTTGGCGCTGACAGCCATGCGCTGGCGGATTTGACGCGCCAGCCGTTGCCGGCATTGCCGCATGCGCTACCCTCATCGCTAGGCATCGAGCTTTTGGCAAGACGGCCTGACCTGCAAGCCGCGCGCTGGCGCGTCGAGGCTTCATTGAGCCGCATTGAAGCGGCGCAGGCGGCGTTTTATCCGGAGATCAACCTGACGGCTTTCATTGGCCTGAATAGTGTCTCAATGAGCGATTTATTCACGGCGGCCAGCCGCACGCCATTCATCGGTCCTAGCCTGACCCTGCCCTTGTTTGACAGCCGCCGGTTGAGCGCCAACCTTGGGCTGGTGCGTACCCAGCGTGATGAATTGATTGCCGATTACAACCAGTTGATTGTCGATGTCGTGCGTGATGTTGCCCAAGAAGGCTTGACCTTGCGTGGATTGGAAACGCAGTTGGCGGAGCAGGCTGCGGTAGCCGATGCAACCGATGCCTTGTTGCGCAGCGCGCGCGCGCGCTTTACGCAGGGTCTGGCTGATCGTGGCACGGTACTTGGCGCAGAGTTGGCTTCGCTCAAGGAGCAGGACTTCAGCCTGCAACTGAAAAACCAGCAGCTTTTAAGTGAGGTCGCGCTGATCAAGGCCTTGGGTGGCGGTTATCGTGCGGAAGCTGCGGCAGCGGATCAGAAAAAACCAAATTCGGCAGATATTGCTTTAAGGAAATAACAGCCTCATGACAACTGAAAACACAAATAAAGAAGCCAATAGCAGCAAACGCCGGCGCGTATTGATTGGCACTACGCTGGCCTTCGTCATCGTCATTGCCTTGTACAGTGTGTATTACCTGCTGGTCTTGACGCAACGCGAGGAAACCGACAACGCCTATGTCGGCGGCAACCTGGTGGTGCTGACCTCGCAGATCGCCGGTAGCGTGCGGGAAATCCACGCTGACGAAACGCAACTGGTCGAAGCCGGGGCGGAAATCGTCAAGCTGGATACTGTGGATTCCGAAGTCGCGTTGAGCAAGGCTGAAGCGCAACTGGGCGCCACCGTGCGCCAATTGCGCGAGCAATATGCCAGTGTCGGGCAATACGAGGCGTTGGTCCAACAGCGCAAACTGGGCCTGCAAAAAGCCGAGGAAGATCTCGCCCGCCGCGCACCGCTGGCGGCTGACCACACGCTGTCAGCCGAAGAAGTGACTCACGCCCGGCAGGCGGTTGCCGATGCGCGCGCCGCGCTGGATATCGCCAGTAAACAGGAAATGGCAGCCCGCGCCAGGCTGGCGGGTGTCGACCTGCGCCAGCATCCTGATGTGCTCGCCGCCAGGGAGGCCTGGGTACAGGCATGGGTTACATTGCGGCGTACTTCGATTCGCGCGCCGGTTGCCGGCTACATTGCCAAGCGTAGCGCCCAAGTGGGTATCCATGTCGAACCTGGCACGCCGTTGCTGTCCATCGTGCCGCTGAACCAGTTGTGGGTGGATGCCAATTTCAAGGAAGCCGAGCTGCGCAACATCCGCATCGGCCAGCCAGCCACCATCGAGGCGGATATCTACGGCGGCAAAGTCGAATATCACGGCAAGGTGGCGGGTTTATCCGCCGGTACCGGCAGTGCCTTCTCGCTGCTGCCGGCGCAAAATGCCACTGGCAACTGGGTCAAGGTGGTGCAGCGCTTGCCGGTACGTATCACGCTGGATGCGCAAGAGCTGGCCAAGCATCCTTTGCGCATTGGCTTGTCCACCCTGGTGACGGTTGATACGCACCAGCGCGATGGCAACATGCTGGGGACACCGATGCCGGCAGCCCCGGCGTATGCTTCGCAAGCGCCGGTGCATCCGGTGGCGCAGGGTGAGGCGCTGGCCGATAAAATCATCGCCAGGAATCTCGTCGAGTAGTTGTGCAAGCGAGCGAAAGGACAAGCATGTACCGCAAAATATTGCTGGCGTATGACGGTTCCACTTTCAGCGGCGCCGCCTTGAAGCAGAGCGCCGAACTGGCCGCGCTGTGCAAGGCCGAACTGCACCTGCTGAGCATTGCCTCAACAACCGGGGGCATGGCGATTGCCGAAGCGGCCGGCGCGGCGGATGTGTGGGGGCAGGGCGAGAAGGAATTGGAGCGCAGCGTGGCCAGCGCCGTGAATGAACTTCGCGGCCAGAACCTGACGGTGATTACCCGCATCCAGTATGGCGATCCGGCCGCTGAAATCGTCGCCTATGCAAATCAGATACAGGCTGACCTGGTGGTGCTCGGTTATGGACACCGGGGCATTTTGTCGCGCTGGTTCCAGGGTTCGGTCAGCGCCAAGCTGCTCGACCACTTGCCATGCAGCTTGCTGGTGGCGACGGGGAAGGACTGAAAAAGTCGGCGCTGGTGATACGGCGCAACGCAATTTGCGCGATGCGATTAACGCCCTGCGCCAAGCAGCGTCAGCACCAGCGGCGCGGTGATTGCCGCAAGGGCTGTAGAAATCACCAGCGATGCGGCGATCGGGCCTTCCAGGGTTTTGAACTGACGTGACATCAGATAGACGTTGGCGCCTACCGGCAATGCGGCCATCAATACCACCACCTGCGTTTCCCGTTGTGGCAAGTTCAGCAGCCAGGCCAGGAGCCACACCACCAGCGGTTGCAGCGCCAGCTTCACCGCGCAGATTGCCGTGCTCTGCCGCCAGCCGGCGCGGATGCCATATTCGGCCAGCCCCATGCCCAGTGCAATCAGCGCCAGCGGCGCGGCGATTTGTCCGACCATCGCCAGCGGCGTATCGATCCATGCGGGAATGCTCAACCCCGCCATGCCGAACAAGGTGCCGCCGACAATCGAGGCGACGATGGGATTGGTGGCAATGGCTTTGGCCGTCTTGGTCAGGCCGGTGAACGACAAGCTGCCGTAGCGAGCCCATTCGATGGACACGGTGACCAGCGTCCACAAGATCAGCGAGTTGAAGGCCAGCACCAGCGCTACCGAGGGCAGCGCGGCCTCCCCCAGCGTGGCCTTGGCCAGCGGCAGACCGAGCAGCACATTGTTGGAAAAGATGCCGGCCATCGCAAACACCGATTGCGCCACACCATCGAGCCGTAGCCAGCGCCAGGAGATCAAGCGTCCGATGCCGAAGACGATCAGGCAGCCGCCGAAGAAGGCGATCAGCAACCGCGAATCCACCGGCGGCAGGCGCGAAAAACCACTCATCATGCGAAACAGCAAGGCGGGCAGGGCGACCGAGAAGACGAAACGGTTCAGCGCCGTGGCGATGGACTTCGGCCAGTGCAGCCAGCGCATCGGCGCATAGCCGACGGCGACCAGCGCGAAGAGCGGCGCGGCGAGGCCGAGATGGATCAGGAAGATGGAGAACATCGAAAAAGTTATGCGTAGCGGTATCCAGTGGGACGGCGCTGGTGATACGGCGAGGGTGGACTGTTATGCAGTGTATCCGCTGCGTTGCTATGCCGATGCATCTCGCGGGTTTGGCCGTTGCCGATTGACATGCGGGCAGCGGTAAAGCATCATGTCCGGACAAACTGATTTACTCAATCCGGCAACAACCCAAAACCCAAAATCATGACCTCACGACAAATCGGCCCGTCACGCTATCGGGCGACACTGGGCCGCCATCTGGAAGATTTCAAGGTTGGCGACATCTACGAACATCGTCCCGGCAGAACCATTACCGAGGCCGACAACATCCACTTTTCGCTGCTGACGATGAACAACCATCCGCTGCATTGCGATGCGGCGTATGCGGCCAAAAGCGAGTTCGGCCGCCTGCTGGTGAACAGCGGGCTGTCGCTGGCCATCGTGCTCGGCATGACGGTGGCTGATGTCAGCGGCAAGGCCATCGCCAATCTCGGCTGGACGGATATCCAACTGGTGGCCCCGGTATTTTGCGGCGACACCGTGTATGCCGAATCCGAAGTGTTGCAGATCCGCGAATCGAAATCGCGCCCGACGCAAGGCATCGTCACCGTGCGTACCACGGGAAAAAAAGCCGATGGCACGGTGTTCATGATTTTTGTGCGTTCCGTGCTGGTGCCCAAACGCGGCCATGCGGTTGATGACCCCGACTGATTTTTCAAGGTGAAACCATGACATCTTCCCCAGTTTCTTCGCCGAATATTGCCGAAACGCTGGCGGCATTCGTTGCCAATCTGCATGCGGACGCCATTCCGCCCGAGGTACTTGAGCGTGCGCGCTATCTGATGCTCGATGCGGTGGGCATCGCGCATGCCTCGACGCATTATGATTTTACGCATCGCGCGTTGTCCGCCATGAGCGAGTTGTCGGAAGGCATCGGCGACACGCCGGTGATCGGGCTGGCTGCGCGCTTGCAGCGCCGTGATGCGATGTTGCTGAATGGCATTCTCATCCACGGGCTGGACTATGACGACACGCATGCGCGGGGCGTGATTCATGCCACGGCAAGCTGTTTTCCCTGCGCACTGGGCACGGCGGCGCATGCCGGTGTGGACGGGATGGTGCTGCTCACCGCTTATGTCGCCGGCATGGAAGTCGCCACGCGCCTGGCGGCGGTCGCGCGCGGCGGTTTTCATCAAGTGGGTTTTCATCCGACCGGGCTGGTCGGCGCCTTTGCCTGTGCGTTGATCGCCGGGCGCGTGTTCGGCCTGAATGCCGGCCAGTTGGCGATGGCGCAGGGCATCGCGTTGAGCATGGCGTCTGGCAGCATGGAATTCTTGCAGGATGGCGCATGGACCAAGCGCATGCATCCGGGCTGGGCGGGTGTGACTGGCCTCACCGCAGCGACCATGGCGCGGCACGGCTTTGTTGGCCCGCGCGCCGCTTATGAAGGCCGCTTTGGCTTGTTCAACAGCTACCTCGGCCCGTTGGCGCAGGATTGCGACTTGAGCCTGGCGACGGCTGATCTGGGCAAGGTCTGGGAAGTCGATCAGGTGGCGGTGAAGCCGATTCCGGCCTGCCATTTCACGCATGCCTGCGCCGATGCGGCAGCGGCGATTCGCCAGCAGCATGGCATCACGCCGGCCGATATCCGCAGCGTGCGCGCGCTGGTGCCGCAGGAAGTGGTGAAGACGGTATGCGAACCGGTGGCGACCAAGAAATCTCCGCAGAATAGTTATGACGCGCAGTTCAGCATTCCTTACACGGTGGCGACGGCGTTGACCAGGGGGCGCTTCAGTCTGGCCGATCTGGAAGATGCCGCGCTGCGCGACGAGCAGGTGCTGGCGCTGGCGCAGAAGGTCGATTACGCGATTGACCCCAACTCGCCGTTTCCGAAATATTACTCGGGCGAAGTCATCGTGACGACGCATGACGGGCGCGAGTTGCGCCACCGCGAGCAGATCAACCGTGGCGCGGCTGACCGTCCGATCAGCAATCAGGAAATCGGGCGCAAGTTCATGGAAAACATGGCGCTGGTGGTTGCGCCAGGCCGCGCCGAGCAAGTGCGCGAACTGGTGCTCTCGATAGGCCGCGGCAGTGATGCGTGCGCCATTCAGGAAGGGCTGGCCAGCCGTGGTTGAGTTGTTGCGTTTGGGCAGATTTTTTGAGGAGCTTCTGTGAGTATTGATACCGATAATGAACAACTGATGCTCGATGCCGTCGACCGCTTTCTGGCAGTCGAAGTCAAACCTTGCGCGCATCAACTGGAGCAGGACGACGAATATCCGGCGGCCATCGTCGAGAAAATGAAAACGCTGGGCCTGTTTGGTTGCACGATCGCCACGGAATATGGCGGGCTGGGGCTGTCGAC
>JBAQUE010000066.1:0-9642 GCA_049297315.1 Rugosibacter sp. | reverse complement strand
CATGGCGACCGGGAAATGCACGAATGCGCCGTTTTCATTGGTACCAAACAAGCCGCGCGCCCGAAAGTGAGGGTCGTCCAAAACCTGGGCAATGTCTGGTACGGTGCTGAACGGAATATCGTGCTGCGCCAGCAGGCCGGCCCAATGCGCGAGCGTCTGTGAGCGCAGACGGGCGCCCAGCGCCGCCGCGATCTCGGCGGTTTTCGCCACGCGCGCCAGGTAGGTATCCAGTTCTGCGACGGCTAGTTCGGGCAATTCAAGCACCTGCACCAATCGTTTCCAGAAGGGTGTTTCCAGCGCCGCCAGCGTGAGATATTTGGCGTCAGCGGTGGCGAAAACGCCATAGGCCGGACGGGTCAAAATTTCACGCCGCGTTTCTGTGGCATCGCCATGGCCATGCTGAAATACCCCAATCCGCGGCGCCATCCAGCTGAGCAGCGCATCGGTGATCGATACATCAAGAAACTGCCCCTCGTCGCTTTGCTTCCTTTGCAACAACGCGCCCAGCACCGCCACCACGGCGAACATGCTGCCCGCCAGATCGCCCACCGGCGCACCGATGCTATGCACCGGCGGGCCGTCCGGCTCACCAGAAAGTCCGATGATGCCAGCGGCGGCGAGAAAATCGATGTCGTGGCCGGGACGCTGCGCCAGCGGGCCGGTTTGCCCGTAGCCGGTGAGCGAGGCGTAGATCAGCCGCGGGTTGAGCACCTGCAGTCTGGCGTAGTCGACACCCAGACGCTGGGTCACGCCGGGGCGATAGCCTTCGATCAGCACATCGGCCTGCGCCGCCAACTGGTGCAATACGGCGCGGCCTGCGTCCTGTTTCAAGTCGAGGCACAGGCTTTGTTTTCCCCGATTGACCGAGGCGAACATGCCCGGCGACAAGGCGCGCCCACCATCGCCTATGCCGGGGCGTTCGATCTTGATGACTTCGGCGCCCAGGTCGACGAATAATTGCGTGGCATACGGCCCCGGCAACAGTTCGGTCAGGTCGATGATGCGGACACCCGCCAGCGGCGCATGGGTCATTATTGAAATGCCGAGATGCCGAGGATTTCGCGCCCGATGATCAACGTCTGGATTTCCGACGTGCCTTCGGGAATCATGCCGCCGCGCGTGTCGCGGAAAATCCGCTCGATCGGATAATCCACGCTGTAGCCCAACCCGCCATGCACCTGCATGGCCATGCTGGCGACTTCGTGCGCGGCTTCGGTCGCATACAGTTTGGCGATCGAGCACTCGGTACGCGCCGTGCCGCCCTGATCCAGCGCCCAGGCCGCCTTGTAGCCGAGCGCGCGGGCGGCTTCGGTGCGCACGGTCATGTCGACAATCAGTTTCTGCACCAGTTGATAGCCGCCGATCACCTGGCCGAACTGCTTGCGGGTCTTGGCGTAGGCGACCGATAAATCCAGCGCCGCTTGCGCCGCGCCGACGGCGCCCATGGCGACATTCAGGCGGCCGTAGTTGAGGCCGGCGAGCATGGCCTTCAAGCCCTGGCCCTCTTCGCCGAGCAGGTTTTCCTTGGGCACGATGGCGTCGGTAAAACTCAATTCGGATGTGCCCGTGCTCTTGATGAACATGGTGCCGACGCGCCGTGCTGCATACTTCGTCTGCTGGCGGTCGATCAGCAGCAGGCTGAGGCCGCCGTCGCAAGTCGCGCTGTAGGTCTTGACCACCAGCACGCCGAAGTCGCCGCCTGCGCCGTTGGTGATCCACAGCTTGCCGCCATTCACCAGATAATGGTCGCCCCTATCGACCGCCTTGGTTTCGATGCCAGCGACATTCGAGCCATGGTCGGGTTCGGTAATGCCAACCCAGATGCGCCGTTCGCAGTTGAGCAATGGTTTGAGAAACTGCTCGCGCTGCAGCGGCGTGGCGTGATGGTCGAGCAGCCGCGCGATGATGTTCAGCGTGCTCAGCAGCACACGCATCGACAGCCAGTGGTAACCGGCCTCTTCCATCAACAGGGCCCAATCGGCGAAGCCCATGTCATAGCCGCCGCGCTCCTCGGGCAGCAGGCCGCCGATGTAGCCGAACTGGCGCAATTCGGGCAGCAGTTCCCAGGCGAATTCTTCGCGCTGCTCGTGCGCTGCAACAATCGGCGTGACGCGCTCGCGCATGAAGCGGCGGACGTTATCGCGCAACAAGGTTTGTTCGTCGCTGAAGCCGAAATCCATAGGTGGCTCTTCCTTTATGCAGCGGCCAGGCCGACGACGCCTTGCGCCGCCAGCGCCGCGATTTCTTCGGCCGCGTAGCCCAGCTCGGCCAGGATCGCGGCGGAATGTTCGCCGATGCGTGGCGGCGGTTTCATTTGCTCGATGTCGAGCATGCCCTGCGCCAGATGCGCGGGAAAGCCAATCAGCGGCAAACCAGGCATGTCAGGATGCTCTTTGAAACGCTCCGCCAGGATGGGATCGGCCATCGCCTGCGGCACGGTATTCACCGGGCCGCAGGGAATGTCGACGGCATCAAAGCGGCTGACCCACTGCGCCGCCGGCTGTGTCGCAAAAATCGCTTCCAGTTCGGCCAGCAGCGCGCGGCGGTTTTCGATCCGCCCCGGATTTTTTGCATAACGCGGATCATCCAGCCATTGCGGCCGGCCGATGACCTGGCAAAAACGCTTGAAAGCCGATTCATTGACGATGGACACGCTGAAATAGTCGCCGTCGCTGCCCTGAAAATGCCGACTGGGTACGGCGATCGGCAGGTTCACCTCACGCAGCGGCGCGCGCCCTTCGATGGCGAACTCGCCTACCTTGCCCGCCATGAAATTGAACATGGTATCGATCAATGACAGCTCGACACGCTGGCCTTGCCCGGTCTGCTGCTGGTGCATCAGCGCGGCGACCATGCCCAGCGCGCCGCACATGCCTGACGCGACGTCGACCAATGGCAAACCGATGCGTACCGGCGGGTCGCCTTCTTCGCCGCTGGCGAAAAATCCGCCCGAGAGACCCTGGATCACGCTGTCCACGGCGGGTTTGAGGCGCGCCGGGCCTTCCTCGCCAAATGCCGTGACCATGTAATACACCAGCGTGGGATTGATGCGCTGGATATCCTCATAGCGCAGCTTGTTGCGCTCGGCGAAATCCGGCCGGAAATTATGCACCAGCACCTGGGACTGGTGAATCAGGCGCTCCAGCACCTCGCGGCCTTCAGGCTTGCGCAAGTCCAGCGCCAGCGATTCCTTGCCTCGGTTGCTGTTCATGAAGGTGACGCTGGATTCGCCATAAAACGGCGGGCCGAAGTGGCGCCCATCCTCGCCGGTGAGCGCTTCGACCTTGATCACGCGGGCGCCAAAATCCGCCAGCACCATCGCGCTGTAAGGACCGGCGATCAGCCGTGACATGTCGATCACGGTGATGCCGCTGAGTATGCCCTTGCCCGGCGCGCTCAACTGACACTCCGCTTGAATTTTTCCGCTGCAACAGTGATTGCAGCGCTGAACCGCTTGATCATTTTTCCTCCAGAGCCGCGTGGTTTCAAGTCGCAGTTGCAAGCAGATGGCGCGGCAATCGTTGCGCGATTCTAGCGTGTAACGTAGTATCCCGCAGTGCGATTTCTGCCACATGCTGCATGCTTGCGGCGACCTCTTCCGGGATATCCATGAAAAACTTGTACCAGCAGCAGTTCAGTTCAGTCGATGCTGTCGAGCAACAATTTTCCAGTGTCGATTACATCGCCAGCCGGCAGATCGCGACCACCATGTATCTGGCCTACCAACTGCAAAAGCCGGTGCTGGTCGAAGGCCCCGCCGGTGTGGGCAAGACCGAGCTGGCCAAAAGTCTGGCGCAGTTGATCGACGTGCCCTTGATACGCTTGCAGTGCTATGAAGGGCTGGACGAATCGAAAGCGCTCTACGAATGGAAGTACGGCAAGCAGTTGTTGTATACCCAACTCCTCAAGGACAAGCTGACCGAGATGATGGACGGCGTCGAGGGATTGGCCGCTTCTATCGAACGTCTGCATGCCCATGACGACCTGTTTTTCTCCCCGCATTTTCTCGAACCGCGCCCTTTGTATCAGGCTCTGCATCAGGAGGCTGGCTGTGTGTTGCTGATTGACGAAATCGACAAGGCCGACCCGGAATTCGAAGCCTTTTTGCTGGAGGTGCTTTCCGATTTTCAGGTGTCGGTGCCGGAAATCGGCACGATACAGGCCAAGGTCAAGCCGCTGGTAATTTTGACCAGCAACAACACGCGCGAATTGAGCGATGCGTTGAAGCGCCGCTGTCTGCACCTGCACATTCCCTTCCCCGATGCGCCGCTGGAACGGTTGATCCTGGAACGCCGCGTGCCGGGACTGGCTACGCGCCTGAACCACGAGCTGGTGGCCTTCATCCAGGCCGTGCGCCTGATGGATTTGAAGAAGCAACCCTCGGTCAGCGAAACCATCGACTGGGCGCGCACGCTGCTGCTGCTGAATGCGGAGCACCTGGACATGGAGATGGTGCGCGACACGCTGAACATCTTCCTCAAGTTCGAGGATGACATCGCCAATGCCAAGGAGCAATTGCCCGGCCTGATCAACACCGCGCAGCAAGCGGCGCGCCATGCAGGCGTCGCTTGAGGATTTGTTCAAGGCGTTGCGCGGCTCCGGACTGGATGTCGCGCTCAACGCGCAGATCGACGCCAGCCAGGCAGTCGAGCTGGTTGGCTGGACTGACCGCGACCTGCTGAAAAGCGCCTTGCGCACCACGTTGGTCAAGACGCTGCCCGACCACGCGGTGTTTGACGATTGCTTCGAGCGCTTCTTTTCCTTCTCGGCGTTTCGCCAATTGCGGCCGTCGCCGGCGGCCAGCGCCGTCTCACCATCCGCTACGGCGAAGAGAGCGTTTTTTGCTCGACCGCCTTGTAGCGCAGTTGCTTCACCAGCGCCGACTATTTTTGATGGTGCGTCGGGTCTGGCGGCGATGGTGTTCAGCGGCGACAGCGCCGCGCTGGCCAAACGTTTGAAAGAAGCGGCGCGCCAGATCGGCCTCACCAACATCTGGGTGTTTGCACAAAAGGGTTATTACATCCAAAAACTGCAACGCCAGATGGGGTTGGAGGCGCTGGACCGCGAGATTGCCGAGGCCAGCCGGCAAACCCCGTCATCGCCGCAGGTGGCTGAGCTCAGGCAGGTGCGCCAGCGGGTCTTCGAGGAAGTGCGCAATTTTGTCGAGCAACAACTCGCGCTGTACGGCGCGGCGCCCACGCGGCAGTTGCACGATGATTTTTTGCAGACACAAAAGCTGGCCAACATCGAGCGCCGCGATTTCCAGCGCATGCATGAGATCGTGCGCAAGATCGCCAAGCGGCTGGCCGAGCGGCATGCGCGGCGCAACAAGCGGCAGGTGCGCGGGCAACTGGATTTCCGCAAAACCCTGCGCCGCAATGCGACCTACGGCGGCGTGCTGTTCGAGACCTTCTGGCGCACCGAAATCGTGGATCGTCCGCGCGTCATCGCCATCTGCGATGTCAGCGGTTCAGTGCGCGCCTATGCGCGCTTCCTGCTGCTGTTCTTGTACAGCCTGAATGAGCTGGTATCCGATATCCGCAGTTTCGCGTTCACCAATCATCTGGTCGATGTCTCGCCCACGTTCGCCAGCATGCCGGTCGAGCAGGCGGTGGACAAGATCATCAGCGCAGTCGGTGGCAGGGGCACGGATTATGGCCAGATGTTTACGGATGTGCTCACGCAGGTATTGCCCAAGGTTGACCGCAAGACCACGGTACTGATCCTCGGTGATGCGCGCAACAACCATGGCGATGCACAGGTCGGCGTGCTCAACCTGCTGCACCAGCGCAGCCGCCGCGTTGTCTGGCTGAATCCCGAATCGCACCTGCTGTGGGGGCAAGGCGACTCGGAGATGAAACGCTACTTGCCGTTTTGCCATATCGCACGCGAGTGCAGTTCACTCAAGCAACTGGAGCGGGTGCTGGACGATTTGCTGCGCACCCATGGCAATGGCTAGGTCATGACGATCAGCTAATCTTGATTTCCGTTTTGGCCATTTCACGCAGCCTGAATTTCTGGATCTTGCCGCTGGGCGTGCGCGGAAACTCGGGGACGACTTGCAGGTATTCCGGCCAGTAATTCTTGGTCATGCGGTTTTCTGCGAGGAAGCGCTGCATTTCATCCAGCGTGAAACTTTGCCCAGACCGGAGGATCACATAAGCCACGCCGCGCTCGCCCAGCCGGGGGTCGGGCACGCCAACCACGGCGGCGGCCTGGATTGCTTCGTGCCGATACAGCAACTGCTCGATCTCAATCACCGGCACATTTTCACCGCCACGGATCAGGATGTCCTTGCCGCGGCCGGTGATGCGCACATAACCATCGGCGTCCAGCGTTGCGATATCGCCGGTGCTGAACCAGCCCTCGGCATCCATGCCATACATTTCCGGCCGCTTGAGATAGCCGACAAAGTGGCTCGGCCCGCGTGATTGCAGATCACCCTCCTGATCAGGGCCCAGCACCTTGCCATTGGCATCCACCACGCGGAGTGCCATCCCCGGCATCGGCACGCCATCGGTGTTGAAAACCTTTTCGGGCGGATCCCCCGGGCAGGTGGTCGTGACCAGCAGGTTTTCGGTCATCCCCCAACCCGAAGCGATGCTGGTTTTCAGGCGCTCGGTCGCGGTATGCACCAGCGCACGCGGAATTGGCGCGCCGCCGGCGACGAAAATTTCAAGTGAGGAAATGTCATAGGTATCCACCCCAGGATGCCCGGCCAGGTCGGCCAGGAACGGGGTGGATGCCATGGTGAAATTAACCCCCTCATCCTGGATACGCTGCAAGCCGACACCGGCATCCCAGACGTCCTGTAGAACCAGTTTGCTGCCCAGCATCAAGGGCATCATCATACCGATGGCGAAGCCGGTCTGGTGCGCCATCGGTGAAGGCATGAAGAAAACCTGGTCGCCGGTGAGTTTGAGGCGCTTGATCAGTTCGCACAGGTTGGCCAGCAGCGTGTTGGAGGTATGCAGCGCGCCTTTGGGTTCGCCCGTGGTGCCAGAGGTGTACAGCAGTTGCGTTATGTCGTTGGGGCGCAATTGCCGTTCGGCAAAAACAGCTTTGCAGTCCTGCTCATCCTCCCGGCGGCGTTCGATGAAATGTTTCTCGAACGACATGTCGCCTTCGCCGCCAATCGCGAAGATGTGCTGGAGCGCAGGCAGGTCGGCCTTGATCTCGCGCATCATCTGGGCATGGTCAAAGCCGCGGAACACATTCGGCCCAATCAGGACTTTGGATTCCGCCAGGCCGAGCATGAAGATCAGCTCGCGATGGCGGAAAATCGGCATCATCGGGTTAGCCACTGCGCCAACGCGCGAACAGGCCAGGTATAGCGCGACAAACTGCCACCAGTTCGGCAACTGGAACGCCACCACATCGCCACGCCCGACGCCGAGATCGATCAGCCCCAGCGCAATGCGGTCCGTCAGGCGCAGCAACTGGCGGTAAGACAAAGTGGTCGCCTGACCGGTCATGTTGTTCAGGTCGGTAATGGCAACCTTGTCGAACTGCTTCGGCGCGTATTCGTCGATGTAATCGAGCAATGTGCGTTTGGGCCAAAAGCCGGATTTTTCGTCCACGGCAATGCGCTCAGGGGTGAGTTGGCTTTGAATCATGATTCGGTTTCCTCCAGATAATATTTTTATGTGCCGGATTCCAATCCGGGGTGCTACCCCGCCTGTGCAGGTTCTTTTGATCCTTCAGTCATTGCCAAAGGTTTTACGTTGGCAATATCTGAAAACAAGCCGCGCATTCTATCCAATCCCCGGAAGCCCGGAATACGACCGCAGGATGCGATGTTATAAGTTCAGCCGCCCGACCTGACCAATCCGCCATCCACCGCAATCGCCTGGCCGGTAATCCAGCCGCCTTCGTCAGAGGCCAGAAACACCACCGACGGGCTGAGGTCATCGGGGGTTCCCGTGCGCTTCAGGGACTGTAGAGCGATACATTGCGCGCTGATCGCGTCCATGTTCTCAAATCCTGCAATTTCATGCGGGAACAGCCCGACCAGTATGGCATTGACGGTGATGTTATGCGGCCCGACCTCCGTCGCCAACGTCCGCGTGAAGCCGACGGCAGCAGCCTTGGCGCTGACATAGGGCAGCAGATTGGGAAAGCCGAGCATGATCGTGCCCGAGGAGATGTTGATGATGCGGCCGGACTGCTGTTGTTGCATGGTCGGGAATACGGCGCGCGCGCACAGGAACATGCCCTTGAGGTCAACGGCGAGATTCTGATCCCATTCTTCCGGTGTGAATTCGGTCCAGGGTTTTTGGCTGCCGGCCAGCAGTGCGGCATTGTTCACCAGGATGTCAATCCGCCCGTAAGCCTTCAGCGTCTCCGCCGCCATGTGCAGCGTATCTTCCTGGCTGGAAACATCGATGCGCACGAAGATCGCTTCGCCGCCGGCTTTTTTCACGGCATCCACGGTTACCTGCCCATCGACGATGTCCGTCACCACCACCTTGGCGCCCGCGCGCGCCAGATGCACGCAATGCGATGTACCCAGATAACCTGCCGCGCCGGTGACGATTGCCACCTTGCCTTCTAGCCGTTTGCTCATGGTTGAATCCTCCTCTGATGGAATTATTTTGGATATTGATGCGAATACAGGATAGCGCATGTGCACCTGTGTGCCTTGAGCGGATGCCGGCCGGCAGGTAAGATGCGGCCTTTCCGCGCTGCCTGGCTTGGCTATCGCCGTGTCACCAGCGCCGACTTTTGGAGAATTTGCGTGCAACTTGTCTGTCTTGACCTTGAAGGGGTTTTGGTTCCGGAAATCTGGATCGAATTCGCCAACCGCACCGGCATTGCCGAATTGCGCCGCACCACGCGCGATGAGCCGGATTACGACAAGCTGATGAAGTATCGGCTGGACTTGCTGAAGACACACAGGCTGGGCTTGCCAGATATCCAGAAAGTGATTGCCGACATGGGGCCGATGGCGGGCGCAAAGGATTTTCTCGACCAGTTGCGGCGCGATTTTCAGGTCATCATCCTGTCCGACACCTTCTATGAATTCGCCATGCCGCTGATGGCGCAACTGGGCATGCCGACGTTGTTCTGCCACAAGCTGGAAGCCGATGCCGAGGGCTTCCTGGTGAATTACCACCTGCGCATGCCAAACCAGAAAAAGGAAGCCGTGCAGCGTTTCAAGGAACTGCGTTTTCAGGTCATCGCCGCAGGCGATTCGTACAACGACACCGCCATGCTGATGGAAGCGCATGCCGGCATCCTGTTCCATCCGCCACAAAATGTGATTGACGAGTTTCCCCAGTTTCCTGTCACCATGAATTACGCCGAATTGCGCGCCGCGATTGACGCGGCGGCCCGCATCTGATGCACGCCAGCCGCTTTTACACGCTGACCGCATCCTGCCCTGACCAGGTGGGCATCATCGCCCGCGTCACCGGTTTTATCGCTGAACACCGGGGCTGGATACTGGAATCCAGTTTTCATGCCGACGCGCTGGATGGGCGCTATTTCATGCGTATCGAAGTGAAGGCGGATTCGTTGCCGTTTATGCTGGAAGAATTCCGCAACCGCTTCGCCGCGCTGGCGGGCGAGTTGCAGATGGACTGGCGCATCAGTGATTCCGCCGTGAAAAAGCGCGTGGTGATCCTGGTCAGCAAACAGGAG
>JBAQUE010000065.1:0-2460 GCA_049297315.1 Rugosibacter sp. | reverse complement strand
CATATCAACAAGCCGGGCTGGACTGGCTGCAATTCCTGCGCGAATACGGGCTGGCCGGCATCCTCGCCGACGACATGGGACTGGGCAAAACCGTGCAGGCGCTGGCCCATCTGCATCTGGAAAAAGTTTCCGGCCGCGCCGACCGGCCCAGCCTGGTGGTCGCGACGACCAGCCTGATGATGAACTGGAAGAACGAAGCCGCCCAATTCACCCCTGACCTCAAGGTGGTGGTGCTGCACGGCAAAGACCGTGCCGAGCGCTTCGCCGACATGGCGGGCGCCGACATCATCCTCACCACTTATCCGTTGCTGGTGCGCGACCGCGATACCCTGCTGGCGCACGAGTATCACCTATTGGTCATGGATGAGGCGCAGTTCATCAAAAATCCCAAGGCGCAATCACACCAGGTGGCGCGGCAGATCAAGGCGCGCCACCGATTGTCATTGACCGGTACGCCGCTGGAAAACCATCTGGGCGAATTGTGGGCGCAGTTTGATTTCCTTATGCCTGGCTTGCTGGGCCGCGCCAAAATGTTTGGCACGGTGTTCCGCACACCGATTGAAAAACAGGGTGATGAAGAAATGCGCCTGCGCCTGGTCGAGCGGATACGCCCCTTCCTTCTGCGCAGGACCAAGGAGCAGGTCTTGCAAGACCTGCCGCCGCGTACCGAGATTGTGCGCTGGGTGGAGTTGGAAGGTGGCCAGCGTGACATTTACGAAAGCCTGCGCGTCGTGTTCGACAAAAAATTGCGTCAGGCGCTGGCCGAGCATGGCGCGGGGCGCAGCCAGATCATGATTCTTGATGCCTTGCTCAAGCTGCGCCAGGTCTGCTGTGATCCCCGGCTGGTCAAATTGCCGGCGGCGGAAGCGCTGGTCAGGAAAGGTGCAGCACCCTCGGCCAAGCTGGTGACACTGATGGAAATGCTCGAAGAATTGCTGGACGAGAACCGCAAGGTGTTGCTGTTTTCCCAATTCACGTCGATGCTCGCGCTGATCGAGGAGGAACTGGCCAAGCGCAACATCCCGTATGCCAAGCTGACCGGCCAGACTCGCGACCGCGAGACGCCGATCAACGACTTCCAATCAGGTCGGGTACCGCTGTTCCTCATCAGCCTCAAGGCCGGCGGAACGGGTTTGAACCTGACTGCGGCCGATACGGTCATCCATTACGACCCGTGGTGGAATCCGGCAGTCGAAGAACAGGCCACGGCGCGCGCCCACCGCATAGGTCAGGACAAGCCAGTATTTGTTTACAAACTGATGACCCAGGGAACGGTGGAAGAAAGGATTCTGGCGCTGCAAAACCGCAAGCGTGGCCTGGCGGACCGTCTGGTCGGCAAGGGCCGGATGTCAGACGCCGAGGGCGGGCATCTGCTCACCGGCAAGGATCTGGACGTGTTGTTTCAGCCCTTGAGTTGAGCCCTATCCCCGGCTTGGTTGACGGAAAAAGCTTGATTCTTTGCATGTCTTCTCGCATAATTTGCGCCCTTGCTCCTGGCTTCATGGGCGCAAGTCTTCACGTGGTGGCTGTAGCTCAGTTGGTAGAGTCCCGGATTGTGATTCCGGTTGTCGTGGGTTCGAGTCCCATCAGCCACCCCACAGAATCTGGCGCCTGGCGCGCAAATAAATAAAAACACGGCAGAGGAGGCGGCGCATGGGACGGCTGGACGGGAAAGTGGCGTTCATTACGGGTGCTGGAGATGGAATTGGTCAGGCCGCGGCAGTGCTTTTCGCCCGCGAAGGCGCCCGCGTCGTGGTCACCGAGATCAATCCTGCAACCGGTGCGGAAACCACCCGCAGGATCCAGCAGGCGGGTGGGGATGCGTTGCACATCGAACTGGATGTGACCGACGCGGATGGCTTCCAGCGCGCCATTGACAAGACGGTAGCGGCCTATGGCAAGCTGGACATCCTGTACAACAATGCCGGCGGATCCAGCCTCAAGGACGGCACGGTGGTGGATGTCTCGCTGGATGAGTTCTGGCGCACGATGCGCGTTGATCTGTTTGGCACCTGGCTGGGTTGCAAATTCGGTATTCCGGCCATCATCGCCGCCGGCGGTGGATCGGTCATCAATACCACATCCTTTCTTGCGCTGGTCGGCTGGCCGGGGCGTGACGCTTACACGGCGGCCAAGGGCGCGATTTCGGCGCTGACCCGCTCAATGGCTGTTGAATTCGCGCCGCAAAAAGTACGCGTCAATGCTATTGCGCCAGGGCTGATCCTGACCGAGCGCGCAAAAAACCTGGTGGCCAATGAACCGACCTTGCAGCCCGTGGTCGCCCGCTTGCCTTTGGGCGCGGCAGGCCCCGAAGATGTCGCCAACTTTGCCTTGTATCTGGCGTCGGACGAATCACGCATGACCACCGGCCAGGTGATTTCAGTCGATAGCGGCATCAGCATTTCCTGAGCCGTCTGGGACTGGCTGCATGGGATAATCTATGCATGGTCTCAGTCACTT
>JBAQUE010000064.1:0-10478 GCA_049297315.1 Rugosibacter sp. | reverse complement strand
GGCGATGATTCTGCACGGCAACGAACCGCAAGCCACGCCGCTGGCTTATCTGGCCGGCGCGCGTTTCATTTTCAAATTGCCCAATACCAGCCGGTTTGCCTTTTTGCTGAGTAATCAAATGCCTCGTGTGACCTGGGCCGACCTGGGGCATGGCATGATGCAGCGCTTGAAAGTGGTTCATCTGGCGGGTGTTCCGCTCAATGTCGAAGGGCGTATGCAATTGCCCGTGCCGCTGGCGACGCAGCAGACTGTGGCGAGTTGGCTTGCCGAGCGGGGTGTGTTGGCGGTGGATACCGTGATTGGTTTTCAGGCCGGTGCTTCCAGTCGTGGTCGAATGTGGCCCGTGGCGCATTTTGTCGCGCTGGCGCGCCAGCTGATGGTGGCTTACCCTGCCTGTCATTTCCTCATCAGTGGGGCGCCGCATGAGCGCTCGCGCTGCGAGGAAATTGCCCGAGGCATAGGCGCCACGGCCATTGTTGCAGCGGGTGCGTTGCCGCTTGAGGTCCTGCCTGCATTGGTGCAGCGCTGCGCGGTGATCATTACGGGGGACACCGGCACGCTGCATTTGGCGGTCGCCCTCGGGGTGCCAACGGTGTCCTTGTTTGCTGTTTCTGAACCGGCAGTTTCCGGCCCGGCATATGACCTTGAGCGGCATATCGTCATCCAGCGGCCAAAGGCGGCAGGCGTCCGGTCCAAGACAGACGATGAGCGCTGGATGGCGCAGATTCCGGTGGCGGAGGTTGCCGCCGCCGTGATGCAGCAACTGGTTCGGCAAGGCGGCAGGGAAATAGCGCCTGTTATTCGTTCATGATGAGATTATTTGCGACTACGCGCCCATGAAATTTAGCCAGCTTAAGCGACGTATCAAAAAAATGTATCTCGCGCATCGGTTTCATCTGGATGTGCAAGGGGATGCGTTCGAGATAGGCAAGTACTGCATCTTCAGGCGCAATGACCAGGGGCGGATCATTCTTGGCCAGGGATTCGGTGCGCGCAATTTTGTCACGTTCAATGTCAGTGGCCGACTGGAATTCGGTGAGCGGGTGTTCGTCAATTCCTACGTATCATTCAATGCGCGGGAAAGTATTTTTATTGGCGCTGGCACGCTGATTGGCGAGGGCGCCAGATTTTATGACCATGATCATGACTTCCGTCATCCCACATTGCCGGTCAGCCAGTCCGGGTTCATCAGTAAAAAGATCCACGTGGGGGCGAATGTCTGGATTGGGGCGAATGCAGTCATTCTGCGTGGGGTAACTGTTGGCGATGGTGCGGTGGTGGCTGCGGGCGCCGTGGTCAGCCGTGATGTTCCTGCACGACATGTCTATTTTTCAAGGCAGCAGATCGTGCCGATAATGTCACGCGAGCCTGGCGATGATTTTGTGAAATCACCTGCGTCATGACGGCATCTAAACGCATCCTGCTGCTCGACACCGGCAACGAATGGGGCGGCGGCACCAACAGCATGATCGAATTGCTGAAGCGCATCGACCGCACGCGCTTTGCGGTGACGGCCTGCTTTTATCACGATTATCGGCATGGAGATTCGACCTTGCGTGAGGCGCTGGCGGCAATCGATATTCCGTTCATGGTGCTGCCTGTGAGACATCAGCCGTGGTGGGCCAAGGTGTTGAAGGAATTGGCGCGGGGCCTGCTGGCCTGGCACAAACAGTGGCGCGCTGCGGCGGTGTTCAGAATAGAGCTGGCCTGGCGCATTCGGCCACGCGCACGTGCGCTGGCCGAGGTGTTGCAGCAGGGTGATTACGATGTGCTGTACATGAACAACCAGCCGGCCTCCAACCTTGAGGGTTATCTTGCGGCGGAGCGGGTTGGTGTAGCGGTGGTGCAGCATTGCCGCATCGAGCCGAGAATCAATGCGGTGGAGAGCGCTATCGTCAATCGCGTGGCGGGCGCTGTGATCTGTGTCTCGCACGGCGTCAGGGATGCCCTGCTGCGACAGGGCGTCGCGCCACAACTTTGTCAGGTCGTGCATAACGGCATCAATACGCAGCAACCATTGCCTGCCGTACAGTCGCTGGCCGATGTGGCGCCGGGGACGCTGGTGGTTGGCACGATAGGCTCACTGATCAAGCGCAAGTCTGTCGATCACTTGCTGCGCGCGGTGGCGCAGTTGCCAATGGATGTCGCGCCGCATGTGCTGATTGTCGGTGAAGGGCCGGAGGCCGGAGCATTGCAGCAACTGGCCAATGACCTGGGGTTGGCGGCGCGCGTCACGTTCGCCGGTTTCCAGAGACAACCACTGCCCTGGCTCGCGGCCATGGATGTATTTGTGTTGCCTTCAGCCAGCGAAGGTTTGCCGCGGGTGATTCTGGAAGCCATGCTGCTGGCCAAGCCGGTCGTGGCATCCGACATTGTTGGCTCGAATGAAGTCGTGGCGGCGGACGAAACGGGTTATCTCTATCCCTACGGTGATGTTGCCGCACTGGCTGTGCGGCTTGCCTGTTTGTTGGGCCATCCGGCGAAAAGACAGGCTTTTGGCGAGGCGGGGCGCCGTCGCGCCAGCGCCGACTTTTCCATCGAGGCTTATGTTGCCGGTGTGACAAAAGTACTGGAGTCCGCTTGATGGCGTATCTGTGGCTGACCTGGCTTTTTGCCCCGCTGTTGCGCCGTCTGGCAGGGCGCGCCCCGGCCGGGCCGCAGCGCATCATCGTTATCCAGATGGCGAAAATTGGCGACATGGTGTGCACGACCCCCGTATTTCGGGCGCTCAAGGCGCGTTATCCGCAAGCGCATCTAAGCGTGATGGCTATCGCCCAGAATGCACCCTTGCTGCGCGTGAATCCGCAGGTCGATGTGGTGATCGAGGCCGATGCCCGCCAGTTTCGCGGGTTGCGTGGCAAATGGCGGCTGGCGCGCTTGTTACGGGCAGCGCATGCCGATACCCTGATCTGCCTGAATGCGGGCGCAGCGTATGCGGTGGCAGCGCTGTGGGCATTGATTCCGCGGCGGCTTGCCGTGCAATCGAATTTTGGCGGCAGCAGCCATCGGCTGGCCGCACGCTTATGGAGCGAAACCGAATTGCATCGCGGTGACCGGCTGATTCAGGCGACCTACATGGCTTTGCTGGCGCGCCTTGGCGTGCGTGAGGCCAGCATGGACAAGGAAATTTTTATGGCGCCAGGCGCTGCAGCAAAGGCGGAAGCTGTGCTGGGTTTGTGCGCCGACGCCATGCCAGTTGCGCCTGGTGTGCTCGTGGGTATCGGTGTTTCCAGCGGCAATCGCCTGAAAGCGCTGGGCAGTGAAAAGATCATCGCCGTGGCGCAGCAGATACTTGCCGCCCAGCCTGCGGTCCGTTTTGTGTTGATCGGGAGCAAGGATGAGCAATCCCAGGCGCAGGACATTGCCCGTCATCTGCCGCCAGCCGCAGTGATTGATGCCTGCGGTGCGCTGGGTATCGCCGAGTTGCCGGCGCTATTGCAGCGCTTGACGGTCTTCATCGGCGTGGATTCCGGGGTGACATACATGGCCGATGCGCTCAATCTGCCGATTGTTTCCGTCGCAGGGCCGGTGGATATGCAGGAAACGCGGCCTGTGGGGCAGCGGGTCATCATCCTGCAACGCACCAACTTGCCGTGCGTACCTTGTTCGCATACGTTCGACGCGCCTTACACCTGTCGCGTCGGTACACGCGCTTGCATCAAGGAAATATCTGCTGTCGAGATTGCCCGCGCGGCGCTTGCCCTGCTCACGAATAGTTTGGAAAAATCATCGTCATGATAGGAAAAATCGCCCTGGCCATGATTCTGGCGCTCTTGTTTGTCTGGTCGTTGCCGGATACGGAGGCTTTGCGGCATCTGCTCTTGTTTTCCTCGCTGCTTTTGTTGGCGTGGCTCACGCCATGGCGAAGTCTTGGGGCGGTCTGGCAAGCCAACCGCTGGCCACTGGTCTTGTTGGGCATGTTCACGGCATGGCTGCTGGTGCAGGCGATATTCGTGGCGGACGATACGTGGTGGAGTTTGCAGGAATTAAAAAGCCAATGGCTGAAGGCGCTGCTGGCCATTGCCGTTGGAATGCTGCTTGCACGATCTGCACAGGCAGGCAAGGTGGTGCACCGTACAGGGATTACCACTGCGATGACGGTGGTATTGTTTTTACAGGCGCTGATCGCTGTTGGCGAGTCCATCGCCTACTGGTTTTCACATGGCGAGTTGTTGCGTGGACTGGTGCCATTGACGGGTGGCAAGCTGGAAATGAGTTTCATCCTGAATATCATGCTCGCCGCATTGACGGTCGATTTGCTGTTTCGCACCTGTCATCGGCGGCGTTTCTTGCAATTGCCGCTGGTTGCCGTTGTGCTGGCCGTGATGCTCGGTCTGACGGGCTTGTATCTGGCGGAAGCGCGCAATGGTGCAATTGGCGCGGTATTTCTCGCTATTTCGGCGGGCCTGCTCTACTGCCTCGACGCGTATCGCCAAAAAGGCATGCGCGGCGCATTGCCTGGCGTAGCGCTGGCCTTGGCGGTGGTCATGGGGCTGGCGGCAATCAGTTATCAAAGCGACAGCCGCTGGTTGGTCTTTGCCGAAAGCGCCAAGATGGGCTGGAGTATTGACAGTCAACGTGCCTGGATGGATCTTGACCATTCACCGCTCCCTGTGATGAAAAGCGGAGCTGTGGTGGATGGGTCGGCTTATACGCGCGTCGCATTCATTCATGCCGGATTGCGCCTGATCGGGGAATATCCGTGGGGTGTAGGTTATGGCCGCAATGCTTTTTCCCATGCGCTGCGCGAAGCGGGAGAAAATGCACATGTGGGCCATGCGCACAGTGGCTGGATTGATCTTGGTCTCGGCGGCGGCATACCGGCAATGGCGCTCTGGCTGCTGTTCCTGGGCAGCCTGATTGGCCTCGGCGGCGGGCGTTATTTCCACCGGCAGAATCCCCATGGCTTGTGGTTGTTTTTTCTTGCCAGCGGCTACATGGGGCGCATGCTGCTCGATAGCGTGAATCGTGACCATATGGTGCAGATGTTCCTGTTCCTCGCCGGGTATCTGCTGGTGATGTCGATGCAGGATGGTCCGGCGCGCAGCCAAGCCAATGGATAAAGGCATGCAGGGCGATCCAGGGAAAATTCTTGTCATCCGCCGCGACAATATCGGTGACCTGGTGTGCACCACGCCGCTGCTCGCCGCTTTGCGGGCGCGCTTTCCGGATGCCTGGATCGGCGTGCTGGCGAATAGCTACAACGCGCCGGTACTGGCGGGTAATCCGCATGTCGATGAAGTTTTCACTTATACCAAGGGCAAGCATCTCGCCTCAGGGCAAAGCCAGTGGCGGGCGATTTGGCAGCGCTTGCAGCTCATCGCGGGTTTGCGCCGGCGGCGGATTGACGAGGTGATCCTGCCCGGCGGCGAGCAGGCCAGCGCACGGCGTTTTGCGCGCTGGATTGCGCCGCGGCGGGTGCTGGTGGCGCCATCAACAGCGGCGGGGCATGAGGTGGAACGCAGCATGGCTTGTCTGCGGGCTTATGGCGTCACCCACGTGGATGTCAATACGCTGCCGCCTTGCACGGTAGTGGCTGATGTCGCGCTGGCGAAGCGTCTGGCGGCCAGTCTTCCCCCGGCGCTGGCGGGACGGCGTTTGATTGCCTTGCAACTCTCCGCACGCAAGCCCAAACAGCGCTGGCCGGTGGCGCATTTTGCCGAATTGGCGCGGCAACTTCATGCAGCCAGCGGCTGCGGTTTTCTGCTGTTCTGGTCGCCGGGAGCGGCCGATGATGCGCTGCATCCGGGCGACGATGCCAAGGCGGCCGAACTGGTGGCGCTCACCCGCGATCTGCCGCTGGCAGCCGTGCCGACGCATGAACTGGCCGAACTCATCGCCGGGCTTTCGTTATGCGATGAAGTAATTTGTTCCGATGGCGGCGCGATGCACATTGCGGCAGGCCTGGGCAAACCGATTGTGTGCCTGTTTGGCAATTCGGACGTAACACGCTGGCGCCCCTGGGCCGTGCCACATGTTTTGTTACAACCCGCAAGCCATGATGTGGCGGATATTTCTGTAACCGAGGTGCTGGCAGCCTATGCGCGGTTAGCGTGAAATACTTGGGCAAGCGCGCTGTGTAATAACCGAGCGAAGCGAGCCAGAAAGAAGCCTCCCCGCGAGGGGAGGATGGGAGGGGCGGGTCTTTTATTTGCCGCTTTTAGCGTGTTTCATCTTCAGTGAGTAGCAGTTTCTGGCCATGCGCATTATGGTCAGCCTTGTTGTCCATCGGTTGCCGCCTCTATTCCAGTGCTTTCGGCAGCCAGGAGAGCCTGCCCTGTATTTTCAGCAGCGGCTAATGTTTCAGTGATGTCCGTAGTGGCCTGCCCAATATCGATGACGCTGGCAATGTCGGACAAGGGTGGCAATTCACTCAAACTGCGCAAGCCGAGGTCATCCAGAAAACTGCGCGTCGTCGCGTACAGCGCTGGCCGCCCCGGCGCATCGCGATGTCCGACAGCATCAATCCAGCCGCGGGCTTCCAGCGTCTTGATGATGTTGGGCGAGACGGCCACACCACGAATGTCCTCGATGTCGCCACGCGTTACCGGCTGCCGATAGGCAATGATGGCCAGCGTTTCCATGACCGCGCGCGAATACTTTGGCGCCTTGTCATTTTTCAAGCGGTCAATGTAAAACTGGTATTCGGTACGCGTCTGGAAACGCCAGCCCGAAGCGAGGCGCACCAGTTCGACACCACGGCCAGACCAGTCGCGGCGCAAGTCGTCGAGCAGGGTTTCCCAGGTCTCGTCATCAAATTCCTGATCAAAGATTTTTTTCAGCTCGGCCAAAGGCACGGGATCTTCCGCCGTCAGCAGGGCGGCTTCCAATACCCGCTTGTAATCATCCGGTTTATACAGCGTCAACATCGGGCAACCTCACATAAATCGGGGCCAGTGCTTCGGTCTGGGTGATTTCAACCAGCGCTTCGCGGGTCAGTTCGAGCATGGCCAGAAAACTGACGACCAGTCCCGGCGCGCCCAGCGTCAAATCGAACAACTGTTCGAAGACCACATAACCGCGGCCTTGCAGGCGGCGCAGGATCAGCCCCATGTACTCACGCACAGACAATTCTTCGCGCTGGATTTTGTGATGCTGATGGATCTTCGCCTGCTTCATCAACGACAGCCAGGCCAGCTGCAGATCATGCAAGCTCACTTCGGGCTGGCGTTCGACCACCTTATCGGCAATCCAGACGGTAATCCATTCAAAATCCCGCCCTACCTGCGGCAACTCATCCAGGCGTGCGGCGGCGGCCTTCATGCGTTCATACTCAACCAGCCGGCGCACCAGCTCGGCACGCGGGTCTTCCGGCTCGCCATCGGCGGCCTTGGGCGGACGCGGCAGCAACATGCGTGACTTGATCTCAATCAGCATCGCCGCCATCAGCAGGTATTCGGCGGCCAGCTCCAGATTGTTCTTGCGCATCGCCTCGACATAGGTCAGATATTGCGCCGTCAGCGGCGCCATCGGAATATCCAGGACGTTGATATTCGCGCGGCGGATCAGGTACAGCAAAAGATCCAGCGGACCTTCGAAGGATTCGAGGATGATCTCCAGCGCATCCGGCGGGATGTAGAGATCGCGCGGCATTTCGGCCAGCACTTCGCCATAGATTTTAGGCAGGTGCGGCGTGAGTAATGCATCGAGAAAAGTCGGCGCTGGCGGGACGGCGACATTGTTATCCAGCACGCTGTTGACTGCACCGGTCACGAGTAATCCAGCCCCATCGCCTCGCGCACGTCGCGCATCGTTTCCTGCGCCAGCTTGCGCGCCTTTTCGCATCCGTCGGCGATGATATTCTTCACCAGTTGGCGGTCTTCGGCATACATTTTTGCACGCTCGTGCATCGGCTCCTGTTCTTTGAGCACCGCGTCGATGACCGGTTGCTTGCATTCGATGCAACCAATGCCCGCCGACCGGCAACCACTTTGCACCCACTGCCTGACTTCGTCATTCGAATAAATCTGGTGGAAGTCCCACACCGGACACTTTTCCGGGTTGCCCGTATCCGTGCGCCGCACGCGCTGCGGGTCGGTCTGCATGGTGCGGATTTTCCTGGTGACGGATTCCGCATCCTCGCGCAACGCAATCGTGTTGCCGTAGGACTTCGACATCTTCTGCCCATCCAGTCCCGGCATGCGCGCGGACGCCGTCAGCAGTGCATCGGGCTCCACCAGGATCATCTTGCGCGCGCCTTCCAGCCAGCCGAACAGGCGTTCGCGGTCGCCCAGCGAAAGGCTCTGCGCTTCATTCAGCAGCGCATGCGCTTCGGCCAGCGCCTCATCTTCGCCCTGTTCCTGATAGCGCGTGCGCAACTCGTCGTAAAGCTTGGCGCGCTTGTTGCCCAGTTTCTTCACCGCCTCGCGCGCCTTGTCCTCGAAGCCCGCCTCCTGCCCATAGAGATGATTAAAGCGGCGGGCCAGTTCACGGGTAAATTCAATGTGCGGCACCTGGTCTTCGCCGACGGGCACCTTGTCCGCCCGATAAATCAGGATATCGGAACTCATCAGCAACGGATACCCCAGAAAACCATAAGTCGTCAAATCCTTGTGCGACAGCTTCTCCTGCTGATCCTTGTAAGTCGGCACGCGCTCCAGCCAGCCGAGTGGCGTCATCATCGACAACAGCAGGTGCAGCTCGGCATGCTCCGGCACTTTGGACTGAATGAAAATGGTCGCCTGCGTCGGGTCAACGCCGGCCGCCAGCCAGTCGATCACCATCTCGTAGGCGTTTTCGGTAATCGTGCCGGGCTCGTCATAAGCCGTGGTCAGCGCATGCCAGTCGGCGACGAAAAACAGGCAGGGAAACTCATGCTGCAACTTGATCCAATTGGCGAGGACACCGTGATAGTGGCCAAGGTGCAAACGCCCGGTGGGGCGCATGCCGGAAAGAACTCTTTCTGCGTACATATCAAAAACCGAACAGGCGGGTTAGCAAGGAGAAATATAGCGTTAACAACGGGCGCAAAACATGGTCAAGCACGCCCAGAAACAGCAGGGCGACAAGAATCGGCAACCCCCAGCGCTCAAGTTGCGCGAACTTCCACGCCGCACGCGGTGGCAACAGACTGGTCACAATGCGCCCGCCATCCAGTGGCGGCAGGGGCAGCAGGTTCAACAACATCAACACGCCATTGATGCTGATGCCGACTTTCGCCATGGCGAACATGGCCGCTGAATAGGTATTTTCCGGCGCAGCAATCGCAAACTTCAGCAACAGCGCCCAACCCAGGGCCATCAACAGGTTCGCCGCCGGTCCGGCGGCGGCCACCCACAACATGTCCTGCTTAGGGCGGCGCAATTTACCAAAATCCACCGGTACGGGCTTGGCCCAGCCGAACAGCATGCCGCCGGACGAAAGCAGCAAGATCACCGCCGGCACGATGATCGTGCCCACCAGATCGATATGCCGTATCGGATTGAGGCTGATACGCCCCAGCTTCCATGCCGTCGGATCGCCAAAATGCCGTGCGGCATAGCCATGCGCGGCTTCATGCAGCGTGATGGCGAAAATGATGGGCAAGGCGGAAATCGCCAGCGTCTGGATGATATTCATGGAAGGCCTGATTCTAACAGGCTGCCAGACTTGGATGCGTACGCAGCAAGGAGGCTGGCCAAACGCGGCGAACTACCTGTTACGCTTTTTATTGCTGGCTATCCTGTAGATAAGGCGTCGACGCACGCGTATGGCAGTGTGATCCCGTTGGCTGCGTCTCCGATGCCTTCGATGTGGATCACTGGCGCAACAGATTGGACAGCGCCAAAAATCGTGGCAAATGAAACATCTGCCGCATCTCGCCCAGTACCAAGCCGGATGATGCCCATCGGCAAGGCCATGCCGGAAGCATCGAACAAATACCAACGGTCGCCGAGAAAAACTTCGACATAGGCATGAAAATCCGTCGGCCCAAAGATGGGATCAGAACCATAATCAATGCCCGTTGCAAAGCGCGCAGGAATATTCAACGCACGGCACAAGGCAATCATCAAATGGGCAAAGTCACGACAAACACCGACCTGCTCAATCAGCGTATCAACCGCAGATGTTGTGAAATTGGAACTGCCTGAAGTAAACCGGGTGCGCCGATGTACCCAGTCCTGAATCGCCCGCACCCGCCAATAACCTTGCGGCAAACTGCCAAATTCGGTGCGCGCGAGCTTTGTTAGGCGATCAGACTGGCAATATCGGCTCGGGTAGATATAAGCCAGGGTTTCCGGTGGAAGTTCCGCAATAGGTACTTCACGGACACTGTCGGGGGAAGCAATGTGATGCCTGATATCCACGGTCGCGTCGTAGCGCACCGCAAGCTCACCCGGTTCAGCGCGTAGTCGTGCATAACGGTTGTGATGCAACGGATCAGTAAACAGCGAAACAGCCACAGGCTGGCTCACCTGGAAGTTCTCCACAACCACGGATTGACAAGCCGTTTCTGCCGCGTGAATGTTGAAGATGAAATCACTCGGATAGTCCATGAT
>JBAQUE010000063.1:0-5911 GCA_049297315.1 Rugosibacter sp. | reverse complement strand
CCCTGTAGGAGCGCGATTCATCGCGCGATGCGGAGGTCAAAACAACCACCACCACCCTCACCACCCGCGTTAATCGCCCGATGAATCGGGCTCCTACACAACCGTGCCCGCCCCCCTGTAGGAGCGCGATTCATCGCGCGATGCGGAGGTCAAAACAACCACCACCGCTCTTGCCACCCGCGTTAATCGCCCGATGAATCGGGCTCCTACACAACCGCCCCCCCTGTAGGAGCGCGATTCATCGCGCGATAGCCCTGAAAACACGGGGGTACTGGCTTGTTGATCCGGCACGGTAAAACCCCCATCAGGTTCAGGCTGCAAACATGTTCTGGCCAGATCAATAGTCAATGCCCTGCCTATCCACTGCAAGGTCATCAAACCAGATTCCGCCTTTTGCCTCGAATTCGAGTGCTACGCGACCTGCCAGCTCTAAGCGCACCACTTGCGCCAGGCAGCCTGCGGCCGGGATATTGAATTGAAAGGCGAAATACCGCCACTGGTCGGTACCAACAAAGCGTTCGCTGGCGGCCAGCGGGATTTCCGTCCCCTTGTCCAGGCAATAGACTCCCCACTGCACGCCACGTTCGGTTTCCAGGCTTTCCGGCCGCACGCGCCCGCGAAAGCTATAGCTGCCGGGCGGAAGCAGCGTGTATTGGCGCAAATGCCGGTACGCAACGCGTGGCCCGCGAAACACGACATGCAGCGCCCGATCACCTGTACTGCCGTAAGTCGAGGCGGTTTCAACCAGCACTTGCCCGACGGGATCGCTGATCCAGTCGAAACCAACGTTGCTGATGGGGTATTCGAAACCACCGTTGAACAGGTTGCCGACATTATTGATCTGATCCTTGCCCAGGCTGTTCAGCCAGACGAGCAAGGCTTCAGTCCATTCGCCCTGGCCTTGCAAGCGGGCAAGATAAGTGCGCAGCGCCGCCGCAGTGGGGGCATTTGACTCCGCAGCCGGAAGAGAAAACAAGGCGCGCACAGTCGCAAGTTGCTGCGCATTGGCTGCCGCATAGACAAGAAACTCTGGCCACCAGACAAGTGGTTGCTGCAAAAGCGGCGTGAACGCGGGGAGTGCCACCGGATTTTCAGCCAGCCGCAACAAACCGGGGAAAAGTTTTGCGCGCGCACCACGGTCAAAAGTCAGTACGACATTCCAGTGCTGCATCGCCTCGGCAATGTTACCTTGCCTCATCCAGAAAACCGCCGCCTCGCTTTGCACATCGGTGCGGCGCGGTGACATGAGCGTAGCAACGTTCATGGCCAGCCTGGCCGCAGGCAAATCATTTTGGGCTTCTTCATTCCGCGCCAATGCCGCGTAGTTACGTCCATCGGCAGGGTTTGCCCTCACCGCCGCCTTTAATTCCCTGGTAACGTGCGCAGGGTCATTTTTTGCGGCTGTGTCCCATGCGCCAAGCAAAAACAGCGCCTGTGGATGCCCGGAATACCATTTCAGTGCAGTGGCTGCCTCTTCGGGGCTATTGTCCTGGGCAAAGTAATCAGCCAGGTTGACCGCAACAATACGCCACATCAGAAAGATTGCGATCACGGCCAGGATCAGCCAGCGAACCGCCATGAGCAACGCTTCTCTTTTTTGCCTCATTCGACCATATCTCTATAACTGCATGTGGGTGCGCCATCCGGTTTTTCAGGCTACCCGATGAACCAATGCGGCGATATTAACCCAACACCACTTTCCTTTGCATGGTGAATTCAGGAAGGGAGTGCAATTTTGGCTAATCGGGTGGCAGGCCGCCTTTCGCCCTGCGCTGCAATCCGGCGCTGGTTACCGCCACACCCAAGCACCCGCTACCTGCTCAAGATCCATTTCCTCAGTCGGCGGACTACCGTCCCGACAGAGATTGACGCCGCAATCGATCCCAAACGCGGCTGACTTGTAAGTTAGCGTAGCGCGCGTTTTGGCACCGCAAATGAAAAAGCCGCGCTCAGCGGCTTTTTCGGATGCTACAACTTATTGATTTCCTATCAAATTCTGGTAGGCGCGATTGGACTCGAACCAACGACCCCCACCATGTCAAAGTGAGGACGGGCACATTCACCAAGGTGCCGCAACGTTCATTTACCTATAAAAATCAGGAAACTAGGTCTATGATGTGTTTCATCGGGTTATCCGTTTTTGCCTCTAAATTAACCCTGATTCTAACCCCGGCCTAACCCCGGATTAGCTGGCGCATTCGAAGCAGTCATTCAGTTTTTCTCAAACGCGCCACGTATTACGACGAAGGACAAAGTCATGGCCCGCAACGAACTGAACTTCACCAAAGAAAACATCGTAGCACTTCCGCTGCCTGAGGCAGGAAAACGCGATGAGTATTACGACACCAAAGTGCAGGGATTGCAAATCCGTATTACTGCAGCCGGCGTCAAAACATTCTACGTCTATCGCTGGGTCAGGGCGGAAGGCAAGGCGGAGCGCATCATGCTCGGCCGCTTCCCCGACATGACGATAGAGAATGCGCGCAAAGCCGCCACCAAGGTCAACGGTGCTATCGCGGAAGGACACAATCCAGCAGCGGCATTACGTGGCAAACGCGCCGAACTGACGCTCGGAGAATTATTCATCGAGTACATGGATCGACATGTCTCCGTTCAATGCAAACCCCGCGTCATAAAAGAAACTCCCGAACTATTCCAAAGATTTCTGGGTGAATTGCCTCTGAAGAACGGGAACGCAAACCTCACGGCGCGCGCCGTACCAAACACCCGGCCGGTGTCCATTGGGAAAATCGTTCCCTATCAAGCATCACGCTTGGCGACGTAGCCCAGCTTCATGCCAACATCGGACGCCACGGCCACAAGACCGCCGCTGCGACCATGATCTATGCCCGCCTCGACCAGGACCCCGTCAGGGCGTCGGTCGAAAAAGCCATTGCGGCAATGCTAAAGGCAGCAGGTGTCAAAGGTGCTCGCTCCAAGCCTAAAGCGCGCCCGCGAGCGTCCGCCCGGTAGGCAACGAATATTGCCAGGGCGATCAATGTCATCGCGGGTCGATAATAACGAGACACTGAACGATCCTCGATTTGCGGCCTGTTTCCGTTCATAGTCCGGATACGTTCATGTTGCGTGAACATGCAAGCTTCTTGAACATCCGCCTTTTTTTGTTCATAATAGATCTGTGTTCATATTAAATGAACGGACTTACTTCATGAACAAGATGACTGAAACGGCCCTCCTCGGCCTCGGCGTGCAAGTACTCCAGCAACATGGCCTGAAGGTGCTGGTACAGAAAGAACCGAAAATCGGCCGCACCCTGCAGGCGGATGCCTGGCTGCGCGTGGGAACCGCAAAGCAACATACCGATTATGTGGTTGAGGTGAAGCGTACTGTCACGCCGGCCACGCTGGGGGCAGTCGTTACCCAGTTGCGCCATACCGCCGCCGCCGCAGGCCGCCCGCCACTTCTAGTGACCGGCTACATCACGCCGCCAATAGCGGATCAACTCAAGGGGCTGGGGCAGCAATTTGCCGACACCGCTGGCAACGCCTACCTCACGGCGCCGGGAGTGCTGGTTTTTGTGACGGGACGCAAGCCTGAGCAAAATACCAATGCAGCACGGCCGGGCCGCGCTTTTGCAACCGCAGGGCTGAAAGTAACTTTCGCCCTGCTCTGCAATCCGGCGCTGGTTACCGCGCCACACCGCGCCATTGCGACAGCAGCCGACGTGGCGCTGGGTGTTGTTCCCGCCGTGTTGAAGGACTTGCAGCAGCTTGGCTACGTGGGCGATCTGAAGGGGAAACGCGGCACGCGCCGGCTCTTTGACGTTCCGCGTTTGCTGGCGCAATGGGCCGAGACCTATGCACACCTGTTGCGGCCACGCACCCTGATTGGCCGTTACTACGTGCCTGGATTGGTCGGCTGGAAAGACTGGCCCCTGGCGAAGCAAGACGCGCTGTGGGGCGGAGAACCCGCAGGCGCCTTGCTGACCAAATATCTGCGCCCCGGCGAATTGACGATCTACGCCAACAAGCTGCCGGGCACGCTGGCCGCCCGGCAGAAGTTCATGAAGGAAGCCGCACCCGGCCATAAGGCGGTGGTGGAGGTACGCAAGCAATTCTGGAACTTCCCCGCTGACCCGCGACACCCTGGTCTGGTGCCGCCCTTGCTGGTCTATGCGGACCTTCTGGCGACCGGTGACGCACGCTGCATTGAAACTGCGAAAATGATCTATGATGAAAATATCGTTCGACTTTTCGCAGAAGACTGAACTCAAGCCGCTGGCGCTTGTGGTGAGTGCGCTGCAATCGGTAGCGCAGCCAGCAGGCATCGATTTCTTTTTGATGGGTGCCGCCGCACGCGACCTGATGCTGCGGTATGCACACAATATTGAACCAAGCCGCCAAACCGAGGATGTGGATTTCGCGGTCATGTTGCGTGATTGGGAAGCCTTTGCCACGCTGCGCGCAGCATTGATTGCGAGCGGCGAATTTCACGAACGTCCCGGCCCGGCCACGCATCGCCTTCGACATCGCACAGGCTTGCCCATGGATATCGTGCCGTTCGGCGGCATTGAACGTGCGGATCGCACCATCGCCTGGCCTCCGGATCAAAGCACGGTGTTCGATTGTTTCGGGGCGCGCGAAGCATTCGAGGCGAGCCTCTGGGTGCTGCTGCCGGACGACGTGACGTTGCGCGTCGCGCCGATCCCGACGCTAGCCCTGCTCAAGATAACGGCATGGCAGGATCGCAAGCTGACGTACCCAGGCCGCGATGCACCTGACCTGCTGCTGTATCTGCGCAGCTATATGGATTGCGGCAACATGGACCGCGCCGCCCGTGAGCATGCCGATTTGTTCGAGGCCGATGACTACGATCATGAAGTGGCCGGGGCACAACTGCTTGGCCGTGATATCGCGCGCCTTCTCGATGCACCCGCCATACGACGTGTAATGGAGATTCTCTTGCCGGAGTCAGATGATCAAGGGCGCTTGCAACTGGCGCAACAATCTGGCCTCGATCTGGAACATGCGCGCAGGTTGATCGAAGCAATGTGCAATGAACTCGCTGCTGCTATATAGGATGGCAATGCAATCATCACTGACCTTGCCCACCCGGAAAAATGCCAATACTGACTTCATTCGAGAATAATTAACAATCCTGGAAAGCGTGTTTAGGTGCAAGCCTAACGCGGGTTCGAAGTATGCGTCCAACCCTACCTCGTGGATTCAGTCGGCGTGATCCAGTAGAGGGGACTGACGAAGTGGAAGCAGCGAATCTATATCGCTGTTGAGACAGGTTGGAAGTTTCTCCAAAGTAGTGCGCAGCCAAGCCGCCGGATCGAGTCCGTTGAGAGCAGCGGTCGCCAGCAAGCTCTGGATGGCGGCGGCGCGCTTGCCGGCCCGTTCGGAACCCGTGAAGAGCCAGTTCTTCTTGCCCAGGCAAATCGGCCGGATGGCATTCTCGACCGGGTTGTTATCGATCGGTAGTTTGCCGCTTTCGGCGTACCGGGTCAGCGCCGGCCAACGCTTCAGGCTGTAATCGATCGCCTTGGCCGTGCCACCCCCATTGGCCACCATCATGCGCGTCACCTTCAGCCAGGCATGCATCGACGCCAGCAACGGCAGCGCTTCCCGTTGCCGCAATTCAGTACGTTCGGCCATCGACATCTCCCGACTTCGTGCTTCGATCGCATACAGCGCTGCGATCCTGACGAGCGCCTCCTGAGCGATCGGATTCGCCTGCGCCTCGTTCAGCTCGAAATACTTCCGGCGCGCATGGGCAAAACAACCCAACTCAGTCACTCCTTGACCAAAGAGGGCCTTGTATCTTCCTGCGCATGTGCTGAGGGTGGCCGTTTGCGCCAAGCATGGTAACCACTTTCCGAAACGTTCAATGCACGGCACATCGCTGCGACGTTGCCGTCCTGTCGCAATGCTTCAATTCGACCGTA
>JBAQUE010000062.1:0-8748 GCA_049297315.1 Rugosibacter sp. | reverse complement strand
CAGCCTGCTCGCCCTGTTCTTTGCCATGATGGCGCCCAAACCTGACGAAGAAGCAATTACTGCAGCTAAAGCTGCATTGCTTGGTAATTTTGCCATCCTCAATACCCAACTTTCAGGTCAAGACTATGTCTGCGGTAGCTTCTCGATTGCCGATATCGCGCTGGGGTGTCTCACCCCGATAAGCTTCAATCTGGGCCTGGATTTGACGCCCTACTCCTACGTTATCGCTTGGCTTAAGCGTCTGCGTGCTCGGCCAGCCTGGGGTAAGGCCGAGACTATCGTTGCGGATATGGCTGCCGGCCAAGCACAATTGGCTTAACCAACGCACTAAAAATAAAATATAAAGCGGGTACAACAAAAAATCCCACTGGAGGTGAAACATGACAAGTTTTAACTATAAGGAACTGGTTGATTCCGATCTGGCGTTACAAAACCGCAGTATTTTCTGGGATCCGGCGATTTATCAAGAGGAACTGAAGCAAATTTTCAATCGCTGCTGGTTATTTCTTGGCCATGAAAGTCAGCTTCCAGAACATGGTGATTTCATCCGCACTTACATGGGTGAAGACGACGTCATCGTCATACGTGGAAAAGATAAAGTGGTCCGCGCCTTTCTGAATGCCTGCGCCCACCGTGGCAACAAAGTCTGCCAGGCCGAGGGAGGGAATACGCGTGCATTTACCTGCTCATACCATGGCTGGTCCTACAACACCGAAGGTAAGTTAACCCTGGTTCCGCTGGAAAAGGAAATTTACGACAATCTCGACCATGAACGTTTTGGCCTGGTTCCGGTGGCGCGTGTAGAAAACTACAAGGGGCTGATATTCGGGTGCTTCTCTGAATCCGCCCCAAGCCTTATCGATTATCTCGGGGATGTCGCCTGGTATATCGACGTGATACTTGATGGTGCTGCAGGAGGACTTGAAATCATTGGCACGCCGTATCGGACAGAAATTCCTGGCAACTGGAAATTGCCCGTAGAAAATGCAATTGGTGATGGCTATCACGTCACGTGGGCTCACGCAGGCGCGATGAGTGTCGTCGGGGCCATTGCCAGTGGCCGCTCGAACGAAGTGTTGGGCATCAACGCAAACAATACGGGAGTGGATCAAAACAGCGCCATAGAAGTTGTGATGCATACCCATACCGCGTTAACCACGCTTGATGGCCAATCGGGTTATTCGTTGTACGACCACCCCGCACCGGTACTCTCACACATAGAAAAGAACCGGCCCAATGTCATCAAGAAACTGGGTGAGTTGCGTGGCCGCCAGCTTTATGGATCAGAAACGCATATTGGTGTCTTCCCCAACCTACAGATCATTCAAGGGCTTAACTTCATACGCATCATCCATCCTAAAGGCCCGGAGAAATTTGAGGTATGGACTTATGGCATCTGTGAACGCGATATGCCAGAAGATGCCAAAGAGGTGATCGACAACCATGTGCGACAAACCTTTGGCCCTGCCGGCCTGCTCGAAGGTGACGATGGTGACTTTGTCGAGGCCATCACACATTCGGCTGCGGGTTATGCAACGCGGCAATTAAATGGGTTTCTCGTCATGGGCATGGGCCGTAAAGTGCCTTGGGATGGACCTGGTGAAGCCTCACCAGGATTAGTTAACGAAGCCTGCCAACGTGGTTTTTACGATCAATGGCGGCGCTCAATGGAGGCTGGCAACGCCCACGAAATCATCGGCCAGACAACGCCTGCCTCGCCCAAGCTGAGGGGAGTGCGTCATGCCTAGTGCAGAACTCAAACTGATACCCGCAGCGCCAGTCAGCCTTGAACAGGAATATGCGATCAGCAAATTCCTGACGATGGAAGCACGCATCCTGGATGAGGAACGCTACCCTGATTGGCTGGAACTTTTGACAGAAGATATCCGCTACCAGATACCCGTGGCTCTCAACGTCTATCGCCGTACTCGTCAACGATCAACCACGCCTAAGCCTATGTTCATCATCGATGATGGCTTTTCCGGCTTGAAACAACGAGCGGCGCGCGAAGCGACAGGGCTTGTCTGGCTCAACGATCCGGCAACACATCATCTACGCATAATCACCAACGTCGAAGTCGAGTCCACCGATACACCAAATGAATTTCTGGTGAATAGCAAATTCATGCTTTTTCGTGGCCGACGTGAAAAGGACATCGTGAGCCATGCAGGCCGGCGCGAAGATATTCTGCGGCAAACGCCGCAAGGCCTCCTTATTGCCCGTCGGGTCGTCCACCTGCTCGAACGCGTAGTGATCGACAAAAACCTGAATATGTTTTTCTGACATCAAGTGCTTACAACTACGCGTACATAAATACATGGCCACCCGAAGCCGCTCACCAATAATCCAGAGGATAAATAATGACTAATCGATTTACAGGGCGCTGTGCCATAGTCACCGGCGCAGCAGCGGGTATGGGGCGCGCCGCTGCCGTGCGTTTGGCCTCAGAAGGTGCACGCGTATGCCTGATTGATGTTGAGCACGTCGGCAACGAAGAAACACTCAACCTGATCAAAAAGGCCGGGGGCGAAGCCTTTGCAGCGCAATGCGATGTATCAGATGAGGCGGGTGTACGCGAGACTGTTCAACGCGCTGAAGCAAGCTACGGCGCAGTACGCGTATTGTTCAACAACGCCGGCATTGAGTCGGGCGATGGCCTCACGGAATCACTTGACCTTGTGAGCTGGGAGCGCATCCATGCCATCAACACGCGCGGCCCATTTCTGGTCGCCAAATACGCGCTACAAAGCATGTTGCGGGGTGGCAGTGGCGTCATCACCACGACATCATCCATCGGTGGGCTAATCGGCACGCCGGGGCTGCATGCCTATAGCGCATCCAAAGGCGCAGTGATTGCGCTGACCCGCGCCTGGGCTGTTACTTATGCCAAACAAGGCATCCGTGCCAATGCCATTTGTCCCGGTCTGGTCATGACTCCCATGGTAACTCGCATCGGCAAAGACTTTATCGATGGTGCCACGGCTATGACTCCGCTGGGCCGTGGCGCAGATCCCTTAGAAATCGCGAATTTGGTCGCATTTCTATCCTCCGATGAAGCAAGCTTCATTACTGGAGCGATTATTCCGATTGACGGTGGCTATACGGCACAATAAAGAAGAAGCAATGCGTAAAGGCTAAGTGCATCCCGACGCGAGAAGTCGGCGCTGGCAGGACGGTGACCGATGTCGCTGAAGGATGTGGCATTGATTGATACAAGTGTTTTAGGCAAGGTTTACCAACGCGACAGGTGCTGAATACGCATAGCGCGCAAATCGCAACTGTCATTCAACGCAGCACATAAACAGGAGGAGTAAAAATGATCAAGGTCAGCGTGTTCTATCCCAACCAGCCCGGCAGCAAATTCGATATGGATTACTACTGCAACAGCCATATCCCCCTGGCGAAAAAACTGATCGGCAGCGCCTTGAAAGGCGCTTCGGTTGACCAGGGCATCGCCGGTGGCGCACCAGGCGCACCCGCCGAGTATGTTGCTGTCGGCCATCTCTTGTTCGACTCTGTCGAGGCCTTCCAGAATGGCTTCGGGCCGCATACGGCAGTGCTCATGGCGGATGTGGTGAACTACACAACGGTGCAACCCACCATCCAGATCAGCGAAATCAGGATGTAAGCTGGTAAAAATGAGAAGGGGAAGGGAGAAGGGTACCGCCCTCACCCTATCCCCCGCAGGTCAATATGTCGACGTTCATATCGTCGATTGCACGTCGATTGCACAAAGTATCTACAGAGGAAGCCTTCATGATTGGTTATGTCACACTTGGCACCAACGATTTGGCGCGCGCCACTGCTTTTTACGAATCAGTGTTTTCAATGATCGGCGCGAAGCGCATGTTCGACACCGAAAACGCCGTGGTTTGGTACACCGAACCGGGCAAAGCCATGGTCGGCGTCATCAAGCCTTTCAACAAGCAACCGGCCACCGGCGGCAATGGCGCCATGGTCGCACTGCTGGTCGACAGCCCCACCCAGGTCGATGCCTTGCATAAAAAGGCCTTGGCCATGGGCGCGGCCGATGAAGGCGCTCCGGGGGAACGCGGCGATGCGGGATTTTATGTCGGCTACTTTCGCGACCTGGATGGCAACAAGCTGTCTTTCTATTCGACGCCGAAAAACTAACCGCTACCTTATGGGCATGCGTCAATTCTTCACATCAACACTGCTCGGCCTGCTGGCCGTGGTCTTGTGGCTACCCGCCAGCGGCGCGCTGGCGGAATCCGTCAACTACCAGCAGGTATCGCTGAGTGCAGAGGCGCGGCGTGACATCGACAACGACTTGATGACGGCCACGCTGTTCATTGAGCAGAGCGATCAGGACCCGGCGCGGCTGGCCGACCAGATCAACCGCAAGATCAACGAAGCCCTCGCCATCGGCAAGGATTTCAAAACCGTCAAGCTGCGCAGTTCGGGGCGTAACACCTACCCGCTGTACACGCAGAAAAACCGTGCCGACGGCTGGCGCTCGCGTGCCGACCTGTCCCTGGAAAGCCGCGACTTCGCCGCCGCCAGCAAACTTATCGGGCAGCTACAAAGCCATCTGCAATTGTCCGGCGTGAGCTTTGCTGTTTCTCCAGAAGCGCGTGACAAGGCGCAAAACGAACTGATCACCGAAGCCATCACTGCCTTCCGCTCACGTGCCGACATCATTACAAAAAGCTTCGGCATGAAGTCGTGGAAAGTTGTCCAGACCCATATCGGCGCCAGCGACATGCGCCCCATGCCAATGGTCAAGAGCGCCATGGCCGCGTCACGCATGGACGCCATGCAGGCGGAAGTCGCCGCGCCCGACATGTCGGCCGGCGCCAGCAGCGTTAGCGTGACCGTATCCGGCACGATGGAAATGCTGCCCTGAACTGCATCCATTGAAGAGGAGCACACCATGAATTCAAAACATCGCCTGCTCACCGTTGATGACATCAACGGCGCGTGGGCCATCATGCCGACGCCGGCAAAACCGGGGGCAGACGACTGGCGGGCGACCGACACTGTTGACCTGGACGAGACCGCACGCGTCGCCGAAGAACTCATCAAGGCCGGCGTCAACGGCATTCTGACGCTGGGCACCTTTGGCGAAGGCGCCAGCCTGACCTGGGAAGAAAAGCGCAAGTTCATGGCCACCATGGTGGAAACCGTGCGCGGTCGCATTCCCTATTTCTGCGGCACGACCAGCCTCAACACGCGCGAGACCGTGCGCCAGACACTTGAAGCCCGCGACATCGGCTGCGACGGCACCATGCTTGGCCTGCCGATGTGGCAAGTGGCCGACGTGCCAACGGCGGTGCAGTTTTACCGCGATGTCGCCAGCGCCGTACCGGACATGGCGATTTGTGTTTACGCCAATCCCGAAGCGTTCAAGTTCGATTTTCCGCGCCCGTTCTGGGCGCAGGTCAGCCAGATTCCGCAAGTGGTGACCGCCAAGTACATCGGCATAGGCTCGCTGTACATGGACCTGATGCTGACCCAGCGCAGAATCCGTTTCCTGCCGCTGGACATGGATTATGTCGCGGCTGCGCGCATTGATCCGGAGTTCATCACCGCATTCTGGACCAGCGGCACCAACTGCGGGCCGCTGCCCGCGTTGCACCTGCGCGACGCCGTGATCCAGGCGAAAAAGTCGGGCGACTGGACACGGGCGACGGAATTGCAGAACGCCATTCTGGCCACTGCGCAAACGCTGTTCCCGCATGGTTCGTTCAAGGAATTTTCGACCTACAACGTCGGCCTGGAAAAAGCCCGCTTCAACGCCGGCGGCTGGATGAACGCAGGCCCCTGCCGGCCGCCCTATCACCTGGTGCCGGAAGAATATCTCGCCGGTGCGCGCACCTCCGGCCAACGCTGGGCCGAGCTGCATAAAAAGCTCGCAGGAGAGTCTTCGTGAGCGAGAAAAAATATCTCGATTTCTATTTTGATTTTCTAAGCCCCTTCGCCTATTTGGCGTTTGCGCCAACAGGCCGGATTGCCGACCAATATGGACTCAGCTTGCGCGTATGGCCGATCGACCTGAAAGCCGCCAAGGTCGCCGCCGGCAATACCGGCCCGTCGAACCGCGAAATCCCCGCCAAGCTGCGCTACCTGACTGCAGACATGAAACGCTGGGCCAAGCGCTACGGCGTACCACTGGTCTTCCCGCCCAACTATGCCTCCGAACGCGCCAATCGCGGCGCGTTTTACGCCATCGAGCGCGGCCAGGCGCGCGAATATATCCAGCGTTTATGGGACGCCGTCTGGGGCCGTGGTGAAGACATGTCCAGCCCGGAAGTGTTAGGTGAAATTGCCAATAGTCTGAATTGGTCAGCAGAAGAATTTCTGGCTTACACAACGAGTGATGAATCTGCAAAACACTATGCGCAGAGCAATCAGCAAGCGCATAGCCAGGGCGTGTTCGGTGTGCCGGCCATCCTGATCGACGACCAGATGTGGTGGGGCAATGACCGCTTCGATTTCATCATCGAATATCTTGACGCCATTGCCGCACCAGCGGCTTCATAGCCTAACGCACATGGTCGGGAAGATTCCCACCCGCTGATGATGAAACACGCAAAAAGCGGCAAATATGGCCCGCCCCTCCCATCCTCCCCTCGCGGGGAGGCTTCTAGCTGGCTCGCTTCGCTCGGTTATTACACAGCGCGCTTGTCAAAGTATTGCACGTTAAGACTCAGACGACCTGGCAAGCCTCGGCAAACGGCAAGCGCGGCGAGCGCGGAAACAGTTTGCCCGCATCGCCATAGCCCAGGCTGCAAATGAAATTTGACTTCACCGTCGTACCGGAAAAAAACTCCGCATCCACTTTTGCAGCATCAAAGCCGGACATCGGCCCGCAATCCAGCCCCAGCGCACGTGCGGCCAGCATGAAATAAGCACCCTGCAACGAGGAATTGCGGAATGCCGTGTCCTCGATCACTTTCGGCTGGCCGACAAACCAGGGCCGGGCATCCACATGCGGGAAGAGTTGCGGCAATTTTTCATAAAACGCCATGTCCATGCCAATAATCGCCGTCACCGGCGCCGCTTTGACTTTCTCGGTATTTCCGGCGGACACGCAGGCCAGCAACTTTTCCCTGGACTCCGGCGATTTAACAAAAACAATCCGCGCCGGCGAGCAGTTGGCCGAAGTCGGCCCCCATTTCATCAAGTCATAGATTTGATGCAGTTGCTCCTCGGAAACCGGCTTGTCAAGCCAGCCATTGTGGCTCCGTGCATCACAAAACAAGGTGTTAAGCGCTGCGCTGTTCAGCATGATGCGGTTCTCCTTTTATTTGACAAGCCAATGGGATAGGCGAATGTCCAGTATAAACACACTGACATCTAGTATTCCAACACATAAGTAACGATACATGTATCGTGCTGTTGCATGTCCACCCCGAGACGAGGAGTTGGCCATGCGACAGACCGAAGTGCATCTTACCGACGAGGATCGCCAATGCCTTGATCGGCGCTTGCCGAACCGCGCCGCACTCATGGCCGAGGCCGACGCCTGACAACAGTGCCGCAATGCAGACCGGTGCGGTATCGCGTGGTCGTTAACCCGGCAGGATGCGAATCGGAAAATGGCCCAACAAACATTATGTTTCGTAATTAATGGTTCTTTGTACTAGCTTAAGCTGCAGCTTTAGTAGCGCCAAGTAGCCGCCACCTTCGCGCAATTCCAGATGCAGCGAACCGCCATGCTGCCGCGCAAGGCGTTCGACAATCGCCAAACCCAGACCGGCGCCGGAGTTATTGGAGCGCGCTTCGTCGGTGCGGACGAAAGGCCGCGTGAGACGTGAGATATGTTCGGGCGCAACGCCGGGGCCGCGATCGAGCACGGAAAGAGATATGCCATCGGGTTCGCCGCGTGTTTGGACTTCTAGGCCTTCAATGCCATAACGCACGGCGTTTTCCATCAAGTTGCCCACCATACGTCGCACTGCGACCGGCCTGAGCGGCATGGCAGGCAGGTCTTGCAGATCAAGCGCGAAACGATAGCCTTGCATGGCATAGCCTTGCGCAAGTTCGCGCACGAGTTCGTTGAGGTCGAGCAATTCGGCAGCTTCGTCATCCAGACGGGCGAAGTCGATGAACTGGCCGATGATGGCATCCATTTCGTTGATCTGCCGTTCCATGCTGCTGGCAAGCGCTGTATCTGCGGGTGGTGACATCGCAAGGCCAAGCCGCAATTTGGTCAGCGGCGTGCGCAGGTCGTGCGAGATGCCGGCCAGCATGATGGCGCGTTCGTCATCGGCTTCGGCGAGGCTTTTGACCATGGCGTTGAAACTTTTGCTGACCGTGGCAATTTCCGTAGGTGCATCCCCCGGCAAGGGTGCAGGCCGCTGGCCGAGCTGCAGCTGACCGGCGGCATCTGCCAGATGCTGCAATGGCAGGTTGATACGCAGCTGAATGAGATAAGCGCCCAGTAGCGCGAGGATGGCGAACAGCGCCGAAATGCCCAGCCATGCGCCGGGAAAGCGGGTACGCATGCGGTCGATGGAGATGCGATACCAGTACGTACGCGCTGCACCTTGTGTACCGTCTGCGTTTATCCCTGTGTTTATCCCTGTGTTTATCCGTGTATTTATCCATAGGTCATCGGGAGTTTGGCTCGACACCAGCACTTGGGCATGAGCACCGAGTTTTTCCTTCAATCTGTTCACGAACAGACGCAGTGGCGGTAGCGCAGGCTGGATGACGTCTTTCGCTACCGGACCGGCTGGTGCTACATCCAAACGCTCGCTTGCATTCAGCTGGGCGATGTAG
>JBAQUE010000061.1:0-6159 GCA_049297315.1 Rugosibacter sp. | reverse complement strand
GGAGCGCGATTTATCGCGCGATAAATCGCGCTCCTACAGTCTTAACCCAGCCGTGTGTGTTGCGCGGCAAGCTTTTCGCGCAGGGCGACAAAACCTGCCAGCCGTTCGCGCTCCTGCGCGACCACGTTCGCCGGGGCGCGTTCGACAAAGCTCGCGGTTTGCAGCTTGGTTTCGGCTTTGGCGATTTCACCTTCAATACGGGCAAGCTCTTTGCCGATACGTTCCTTTTCGGCGGCGACATCAATCTCGATTTTCAGCATCAGGCGGAAGTCACCGACGATTTGCACCGGGGCGTCGGTGTCGGGCAGGGCATCGACCACGCTGACGTCGGATAGCTTGGCTAAAGCGGCTAAATAAGGCGCGTAGGCTTGCAAGGCCGCCGTCCCGGAAAGGGACTGGCTTTGCGGCGTCTCGCCAGAGCCGACTTTATTGCCCGTGCCAATCAGCGGCACTTTTTGCGCGGGCGATAAATTCATCTCGCCGCGCAGGCTGCGGCAGGCGTTGACCATGTCCTTCAGGGTCGCAATCCAGGCTTCGGCGGCGGGGTCGATGGCGATTGGGTTGGCTACGGGATAGGCTTGCAGCATGATGGATTCGCTGCTGTCGCCCGTGGCTTTGCCAGCCGATTTTCCTGCAATGGGCGCCACCTTCTGCCACAGCTCTTCGGTAATAAACGGAATCAGCGGATGCACGACGCGCAGGACGGCTTCCAGCACGCGAATCAGCGTGCGCCTTGTGCCGCGTTGCTGCGCCTCGTTGCCGTTTTGCAGCTGCACCTTGGCGAGTTCCAGATACCAGTCGCAGTACTCATCCCAAATGAATTCATACGCGGCCTTGGCGAGCAGATCGAACCGGTAGTCGGCAAAATGTTTGGCGGCGTCTGATTCCAGCGCTTGCAGGCGGCTGATGATCCAGCGGTCGGCGGGCGACAACTCAATCGGGCCGATACCGCCGCAGGCGGCGTTCTCTTGCGCGGGCGGAATGCCGCAGTCCTTGCCCTCGCAATTCATCAGCACAAAGCGCGTGGCGTTCCACAGCTTGTTGCAGAAATTGCGGTAGCCCTCGCAGCGCTGCATGTCGAACTTGATGTCGCGCCCGGGGCTGGCCAGGCTTAAAAAGGTAAAGCGCAGCGCATCGGTGCCAAAGGCGGGTATGCCATTGGGAAATTCTTTTCGCGTGCGTTTTTCGATTTTCGGCGCGTCTTTCGGGTTCATCAGCCCCGTGGTGCGTTTTTTCACCAGATCATCCAGCGCAATGCCGTCGATCAAATCAATCGGGTCGAGCACATTGCCTTTGGACTTGCTCATTTTCTGGCCTTCGGCGTCGCGGATCAAACCATGCACATAGACATGCTGGAAGGGAATCTTGCCGGTGATGTGTTTGGTCATCATCACCATGCGCGCCACCCAAAAGAAAATGATGTCAAAGCCGGTGACCAGCACCGTGGACGGCAGGTAAAGGTCCAGCGCGGGGTTGGATTTTTCCGGATATTCCGGCGTCCAGTCGAGCGTGGAGAAAGGCCACAGGGCGGAGGAATACCAGGTGTCGAGCACATCGGCATCGCGCTTCAATTCGCCGGTGTAACCGTCTTTCGCGGCGAGCGATTTTGCTTCAGCTTCATGGTGGGCGACGATGATTTTTCCGTCATCGGTATACCAGGCGGGTATTTGGTGGCCCCACCAGAGCTGGCGCGAGATGCACCAGTCCTGGATGTTGTTGAGCCACTGGTTGTAGGTGTTCACCCAGTTTTCCGGCACGAACTTGATCTCGCCAGAGCTCACGGCTTCCAGCGCCTTGCCGACGATGGACTGGCCATCCGCGCCCGGTTTGCTCATGGCCACAAACCATTGGTCGGTGAGCATGGGCTCGATGATGACGCCTGTGCGGTCGCCACGCGGCACGGTCAGCTTGTGCGGCTTGACGCTGTCCAACAAGCCTGCGGCCTCCAGGTCGGCGATGATGACACGGCGTGCTTCAAAGCGGTCGAGGCCGCGATATTTTTCCGGTGCTGCCGCGTTGATTTTCGCCGCCAGATCGAGGATGGAAATCATCGGCAGCTTGTGCCGCTGGCCCACGGCATAGTCGTTGAAGTCATGCGCGGGCGTGACTTTCACCACGCCGGTGCCGAAGTCTTTGTCAACGTAGCTGTCGGCGATAATCGGAATCTCGCGGTTGCACAGCGGCAAAATCACGTGCTTGCCGATCAGATGCGCATAGCGCTCATCCTCCGGATGCACCATCACCGCGACGTCGCCGAGCAGGGTTTCCGGCCGCGTGGTGGCGACCGTCAAATGCCCGCTACCGTCGGCCAATGGATAGCGGATGTGCCACATCGAGCCGTCTTCTTCCGTGCTCACCACTTCCAGGTCAGAGACCGCTGTGCCCAGTACCGGGTCCCAATTCACCAGCCGTTTGCCACGGTAAATCAGGCCTTCGTTGTACAGCCGCACAAAGGTTTCGGTGACGATTGTCGATAGCCCTGCATCCATCGTGAAACGCTCGCGCGACCAGTCGGGGCTGGTGCCCAGGCGGCGCATCTGCCGGGTGATCGCGCCGCCGGAAAATTCTTTCCATTCCCACACTTTTTCGATGAACTTTTCGCGGCCTAAGTCGTGGCGCGAGACGCCTTGTGCATCAAGCTGGCGCTCAACCACAATCTGCGTGGCGATGCCCGCATGGTCGGTGCCCGGCTGCCACAAGGTGTTGTCGCCGCGCATGCGGTGGTAGCGGGTCAGCGCATCCATGATGGCCTGGTTGAAACCATGCCCCATGTGCAGCGTGCCGGTCACATTCGGCGGCGGCAGCAGGATGCAGAAATTGTCGGTTTTGCTGGTATCCAGACCGGCGGCAAAATAGCCGCGCGACTCCCAAATCGGGTACCAGCGTTTTTCGATTTCAGCGGGTTCAAAGCTTTTGGCGAGTTCCATGGAGGTGCGAGGGCGAAAAGTCGCTAATTCTAGCGGATGCGCCAACGCTGGCCTGTGCTTTGGTTGCCAGTGAGGGCAGGGAGCATCACTTTTGATGCTTTGATGTGGTAGCATCAAATCATCACTAAGGTATCACTACGGTATCACTAAAGGTATCACCAAGGCATGCCCATCATTGGAGGCTATTCATGCGCACGACACTGGATATAGAAGACGACATTCTGCTGGCTGCGAAAGAGCTTGCGCGCAGGGATGGCACCAGCGCAGGGCGGGTGATTTCCAGACTCGTGCGGCAGGCGCTTACCCAGCCAGCGGCGGCATCCGTGGGGGCCAATGAGCCTGCTGCCGTGTATGGCTTCCGGCCGTTTCCCTCTCGGGGTGACGTGGTCACCAATGAACTGGTCGATCAACTGCGCGACGCGGAGGGCATTTAAGGAAATTCATGCGCGCCTTGCTGGATGTCAATGTACTGATTGCGCTGCTCGATAGCGATCATCTGCACCATGCGCGTGCGATGGACTGGCTGATGGGCAATATCGCCGATGGCTGGGCATCGTGCCCGCTGACTCAGAACGGCTGCATCCGCATCATGTCGCAACCGGGGTATCCCGGCGCTGTACTGCCGACAGTGATTGCCGAGCGCCTGGCCGAGGCGACCGCGACGGCGCATCATGTCTTTTGGCCAGATACCGTCAGCCTGCTTGCCGAAGGGCTGATCGCCTGGCGGAGTGTGCTTGGTTCTCGTCAAGTGACAGACGTTTACCTGCTGGCCTTAGCCGTGCAACAAGGCGGGCGGCTGGTTACGCTCGACCGTGCTGTGCCTTTGAGTGCGGTATCCGGGGCGAAAGCTGAGCATCTGGTGGTGATTTGACTTGTTTGCAATGCAACTCGCTGGCAACTGAAAGAAATATGCCGCGTTTCCTTTATCATTGCGGCCTCTTGAGGGGTGTTCCCCACGGTTTTCCCTATCCATGATTCGTAAGCTGCTACGCCGCGTATTTCGTCGCGGTGATCCTCCCGTTGCCGGTGCGCCCGCGCTGATTCCCGCCGCAAGGCATGGCATTCGCCGGGAACACATTTCGTCCGGCGCGCGGCGCACTTGCGAAACGCTGCAAGCGGCCGGGTACAAGGCCTATGTCGTGGGTGGCGCGGTGCGCGACCTGATCGCCGGCATCACGCCCAAGGATTACGACATCGCCACCAATGCCACGCCAGACCAGGTGCGCGCCGAGTTCCGTCGTGCACGCATCATCGGCCGCCGCTTCCAGATCGTGCACGTGATGCAGGGCGCCGAGACGCTGGAAGTCTCCACCTTCCGCGCCGCGCATGATGCGGAAACGGCCAAGGATGAACATGGCCGCGTGTTGCGCGACAATGTTTTCGGTTCGATGGCGCAAGATGCCGCGCGGCGCGACTTCACGGTGAATGCGCTGTATTACGACCCGGCGACCGAAACGGTGCACGATTACCACCACGGCGTGGCTGATTTGCAGCAAAAAACGCTGCGCATGATCGGCGAGCCGGCCGTGCGTTACCGCGAAGACCCGGTGCGCATGCTGCGCGCCGTGCGGCTTTCCGCCAAGCTGGGGCTGAATCTTGATCCTGCCGTGCGCGCGCCGATCCGCGAGATGGCCAGCTTGATGGAAAACGTGCCGGCGGCGCGGGTGTTCGACGAGATGTTGAAGCTGCTGTTTTCCGGCCACGCCGTGGAATGCGTCAAGCGCCTGCGTGATGACGGCTTGCATCATGGTTTGCTGCCGTTGCTGGATGTGATCCTCGAGCAGCCGCTGGGCGAAAAATTCGTGCTGTTGGCGCTGGCCAGCACCGATGCGCGCGTCAAGGCCGGCAAGTCGCTCTCGCCGGGTTATCTGTTTGCCACGCTGCTGTGGCATGAGGTGCTGGCGAATTGGGAAATACGCAAGGCACGCGGCGAAGTGCCCATCCCCGCGCTGTACGAGGCGATGGATGAAGTGCTGGATATTCAGGCCGAGAAGCTCGCCATCACGCGCCGCATCGCGGGCGACATCAAGGAAATCTGGGCCTTGCAGCCGCGCTTTGAAAAACGTGCGGGCAAATCGCCGTACCGTTTGCTGGAGCAGGCGCGTTTTCGCGCAGCCTATGATTTTTTGGCGCTACGCGCGGAAAGTGGCGAGATAGCTCAGGAGCTTGCCGATTGGTGGCTGGCATTCCAGAATGACCCGGTTGCGCGTGAAACGCTGTTGCTGCCATCGTCCAGCGAGCCAAAAAAACGCCGCCGCCGGCGCAGAAAACCGGCGGCGGGTGGTGTGCTGGATGACACATCCGATGGTGCTGGTGGGGACGCTGCATAAACCGTGAGCGTGCGTTGTTTTGTCGCACTGGGCGCCAATCTCGGCGACCCGGTGGCTACCGTGAAGGCGGCGCTGGCCGCGTTGCGTGAATTGCCGCAGGCGGAACTGGTCGCGGCTTCGTCGCTGTACCGCACCGCGCCGGTGGGATTGCGCCATCAGCCCGATTTCATTAACGCCGTGGTGGAGATGCGCGCCGTCTCGCCAGCGCCGACTTTTCTCGCCCAGTTGTTCGCCATCGAGGCGCGTTTCGGCCGCCAGCGCAGCGTGCCCAATGCGCCGCGCACGCTGGATCTCGACCTGCTGCTGTATGGCGATCTGGTGAGTCACGATGCGCAGCTCACCTTGCCACATCCGCGCTTGCACGAACGTGCGTTCGTGCTGGCGCCGCTGGCCGAGATTGCGCCGCAGTTGGTGATTCCAGGCTTGGACAGCGTGGGGGAATTGTTGCTGCGCTGTGCCGATCAGCAGATTGAGCGTTTGAACCAATAGATGATCGCCTGAACCATGCCGCAGATTCCCATCCTCTGGCAAACCGCCTTGTTGCTCACCGCGTCGAATGTTTTCATGACCTTCGCCTGGTATGCGCACCTGAAAAACCTGAGCGACCGGCCCTGGTGGATTGCCGCGCTGGTCTCATGGGGCATTGCGTTGTTCGAGTATCTGCTGCAAGTGCCGGCCAACCGTATTGGCTATCAGGCGTTGTCGCTCGCGCAGTTGAAGATTCTGCAGGAAGTGATTACGCTGACTATCTTCGTTCCCTTTGCGATTTACTATATGCGCCAGCCGCTGAAGCTGGATTACCTGTGGGCGGCTTTGTGTATCCTAGGCGCCGTTTATTTTATTTTCAGATCGCCATGACTTATCTCGCCTCGAACAAACCCATCACCTTGCCCGAACTGCTG
>JBAQUE010000060.1:0-8140 GCA_049297315.1 Rugosibacter sp. | reverse complement strand
CCACCAGGGCGCGCATGACATCGGCGACCAGATCATCAGGACGCACGGCAGCCAGGCTGCCGGCATGGCGGCCAAAAGGCGTGCGCAGGCCGTCGTAAATATAAGCATCAAGCATTTTCATCTCCGGGAAAGCATTCCATCACTAGCGCGCACCGCATCAGGAACAGCGGTCGCATACATCTCATCTACTTCGCCCTGCCTGCGCTGCGCAGGCAGGGATAACGCGTTAGACCGGATCCCAGCAGAACACGTCGGCCGACACTTCGAGCGGCATGAAGTTCGAACGCAAAGCAGGAATCGCATGTTCGGCGATGGTTTGCGGCGTCCAGCCCTCGCCGCGATGGATGCTGCGCGAGGGACGCGGCTGGCTCATCAGGAAAATCTCATTGCCGCGCACGGCAAAAATCTGGCCGCTGGTATCCTTGGCCGCATCGGATGCCAGGTACACGGCCATCGGCGCAATCTTCGAGGTTTCCATTGATTTCAGCCGCTCGACGCGCGCCTTCTGTGCCGGCGTATCGGTCGGGATCGAACCGATCATGCGGCTCCAGGCAAAGGGCGAGATGCAGTTCGAGCGCACGTTGTAACGCTGCATATCCAGCGCGATTGATTTCGACAGGGCGGCAATGCCCAGCTTCGCCGCGGCATAGTTGGCCTGGCCCAGATTGCCGATCAGGCCCGAGGTCGAGGTCATGTGCACCAGGGAACTGCTCTCCTGCTTGCGGAAATGCTCGGCCGCCGCGCGGCTCATGTAAAACGTGCCGTTCAAGTGCACATTGATCACGTCGTGCCACTGCTCTTCGGTCATCTTGTGGAACATCACATCGCGCAGGATGCCGGCGTTGTTGACCACCGTATCAATGCGGCCAAACGTATCCAGCGCACACTGCACGATGTGGCGGGCGCTGTCCCATGAGGCGACGCTCTCGTAGTTGGCCACGGCCTGGCCGCCATTCTTGATGATCTCCTGCACCACCTCTTGCGCTGGTGTCTGATCACTGCCGGAACCATCCTGCGCACCACCCAGGTCATTGACCACCACACTGGCGCCCTCGGCCGCCATCAGCAACGCGATACTCCGGCCTATGCCCCGGCCCGAACCCGTTACCACCACGACCTTGTCTTTCATCATGCCTTGCTCGTTCATAATTTTCTTGCCCCTTGTTATTTTGATTAGGTAATTTATTCAACCGCCGGACGCATATGCGCGCTGGCTTCGTCCTCTACCCGCTGCCATATTTCAACGGCCATCGGGTTCTGGCTTTCTTCGAGGATATGTCCCACCAGCCCGACGGCGCGCGCCATGACGCCGAGGCCACGCACGATTTTCCACGGGAAACCAAACTCGCAACAGATGGCGCCGATGGCGCCTGTCGCATTGATGGGCAGGGATTTGTTGGCGGCGCGCTCGGCCTCGCGGCCAATGGCCTGCATCAAGGCGATATAGCGGCCGGACAAGCCATTTTCGGCAGCCAGTTGGAATAAGCGTGGCGTGCGCGGATCAATCGGCTTGTGCAGCGGATGGCCCAGCCCCGGAATGATCGCACCCTCGGCGCGCATGCGGCTGACTGTGTCTTTCGCCAACTGCTCCAGATCGACTTCGCCGCTACCTAAGGGCAGGGCTTCATACAACATCCGCGCCGCCGTCTCGGTACTGCCGACAAACACCGAGCCCAGGCCGCACAGGCCGGCGGCGACCGCAGCTTGCAGCGACTCCGGCGCACCGGCATAGGTCAGCCGCGCGGCCAGCGCGCTGGGCGTGATGCCATGCTCGACCAGCGTAACGACGACGGCATTGAACATCGTCGATTCTTTCTCGGTCGGCAGGCGTCCGGTAAGTTCCAGGAAGGCCATGTCGCCGAGATTCAGCTTGCCCAGTATCTCGCCAGGCAGGTCACGGTTCCTGACCGTAATCCGGTCAGGTGTGCTCCAGGCCAAATCGGAACGAATCGGTTTTTGCTTTCTTGTCATGATTGCAGCGGCTCCATTACGTATTAAAAATGACTCTTGTTGATGCGGAGCGGATTATAAAATTCCCCGTCAAACAAGCTCCTTGGCCTGTACCGGATCGCGGGTTTCAGCACTCGTCATCAAGCGGGTGACACCGGCCTTGATCTTGTCCAGCCAGCCGGTATTTTCAACTTTGGTGACCTTGAAGAACGACGGGCAGAGTTGCGCGGCAGTCGTGATCTCGCCACACACGCCGCAGCCGACGCAGGTGGTGTCGATCGCCGCGATCGGTGCCGTGCGCAGGCTGTTCGGCCCTTCTTTCAGGGTCAGCGACGGACAGCCGTTGAAACGCATGCAGGCGTGATCGCCCACGCAGACTTCGGCATCCACGCCCAGCCGGTCGATTTCCACGCGCTCGCCCGCCTTGACCGCCGCGTCACGTTCCGGTTTCACGCGGCGCTGCTTTTGCAGCATGCATTCGGCTTCGGAAATCAGTACGCGGACCTTGGGCAATTTCGCATCGCGCCGATAGCGGTTCATGATGGCCTGAAACGCCTTGAAGTCATACGGATTGACGCGCTCCACATCCTTGACGCCCATGGCGCGGAAGGTTTTCTCGATACTCATGTCCGAACCAATCGCCTCACCAGTCATCATCTTGCCGACATTGGGATTTTCATGCGCGCCGGTCATCGCCGTCCATTTGTTGTCGGCGACGATGTAAATGGCATCCTGCTTGTTGTAAATCGCGTTCGCCGCCGAGGTGTTGAAGGCGCTGTGCCACAGCGTGCCGTCGCCGACGACGGAGACGTTCTGCTGTGTGGATAGCGCAGAAATGCCTGCGGCAGCGGCCAGTCCGCCGCCCATGCCCATGTTCGAATCGGCCATGCCGAACGGCGCGTACGCCGCCATGCCATAGCAACCGACATCGCCACCATGCCAATCCTTGACGCCAGTCGTGTATTCCTGAATCTTCATCTGCGAAAAAATCGGGCGCTCCGGGCAGCCAGTGCAGAAAGTCGGAATCCGTGGTGGCACGGGCTCAGGAAACAGGCTGACGGCCTGGCTCTTGCGCGACAGCACGGCGGCAATGGTCGACACCGGATCAAACCCCGCGCTCGGCAACGCTTCGGCGATAAACCGCGCCAGTGGCTGCGACAGGCGTTCAGGCAAGAGCTCACCATATTTGGGTATCACGTCATGGCCGTAAAGTTTGGTATTGATACCGCGCCGCTGCATCAGCGTGCGGATCTGCATTTCCAGCAGGTCAGGCTGGCCTTCTTCGACAATCAGCACATGCGTCTTGCCTTCGACAAAGCCTGCAATCTGGTCATCGTTCAACGGGTGAATCACATTCAGTTGCAGGAGTTGCAGGCGTGCATCCAGCTCGCCAAACTCATCCGCCAGCCCCATCAGGCTCAACAAACGCATCGTGGTGTTGAACGTGGTGCCATGCGTGATGATGCCGACCCTGGCATCGGCTGCGCCAAAATATTCATTCAGCTTGCGCTCGACGACCAGCCGCGCGGCCGTCGGCAGGCGGCTTTCAAACCGTGCCGATTCCTGCGAATAGGAATTCGGCGGAAAGGGAAACTTGGAGAAGTCGCGGTTGAAATAATCCACCTTGTTATTGGTGTTGATCTTGGCGACGACATTGTCGCCCACAGTAACCCGCGAGTTGCAGTGGGACAGCTGCGGCCGCACCAGCAGGGCGACCACGGACTGGCTGTCGCGCGAAATGTCCATGCCTTCCTTGACCATGCGGTGCAATACCTGCGCGTCGCCGCGCGAGTCGATCACGATGATGCCGGACTTGACGCCCCAGGACAGCGTGCGTTGCAGCACCGACGTGCTCGATCCGCCGTAATCCTCACCGACGATGATCATCGCGCCTTCCTGCACGCCTTGCTGCGAGACGTGGTCAACCACGTCCTGCCCCACGCCATTGCCGAGCACTTTCCAGGCCACGGCGCCACGCACTGGGCCGAACACGGAAGTGGTCAGCAGCGCCGCCGCCGCCATTTCGTTGCTCGAACTTTCGAAGAAAATGCCATGCTTCTTCAACACCGGGTCATAAGCATCGGCTGCCGCATCCATCACGTTCGCCACCGGTGAACCCGGATAACCGCCGATATAGCTGATGCCGGATTCCAGCAGCGCCTTGAGCACCACCAGCGCGCCGTCGCCATACAGCGTGTCGCCCTGCTTGCCTTCCAGTTCGGCTACTTGCTCATGTGTGTATGAATGGGCCATGGTTATTCTCCTTTATATTCCTGCTGCGGCTCTACGGGACACGGCACATTTTGTGCGCCGTGTCGCCAGCGCCGACTTTTATCGGGCCAACTCAGCGCCCAACGAATTGAGGGTTGCGTTTTTCCGCAAACGCCGCCAAACCTTCTGTTTGATCTTCCGTGGAAATCAGCAAGGCCATCGACAAGGCTTCGTTGTCCATGAAGGCGTCAAAGGTCGAGCGCAACGCGTCGCGCAGGGCTTTCTTCGCCAGGCCATGCGCCACGGTCGGGCCTGACGCCAACTGGTCGGCAATCTTGCGGCCTTCCACCATCAGGTCTTTGCTGGGCACCACCCAGTTGTACAGACCGATCTCCTTGGCCTCTTTGGCGGTCAATGTTTGATTCAGGAACACGAGCTCCTTCGCACGGTTCATGCCCAGGCGATGCGCCAGGAAATACAGCGCACCGGAATCCGGCATTACGCCGATCTTGCCGAAAGCCGTGACGAACGAGGCTTCCTCGGCGGCCACCACCAGGTCGGACGCCATGGTCAGACTGATGCCCGCACCGGCTGCCGGGCCGTTGAGCACGGCGAGGATCGGCTTGTCCAGGTTGATCATCGCGCGGATCAGCGGCCGGATTTGCAGGTCGAGAAAACGCTGGATGGCCTGCGGTGCGTGCGAGGTGAAAATCGATTTGAGATCGCCACCGGCGCAAAATACCGGGCCTTCGCCGGTCAGCATCACCGTGCGTACTGACTGGTCATTCGCGGCCTCGGTAAATGCGCCCAGCAGCGCTTGCAGGCAGTCCGCGTCCAGCGCGTTACGCACTTGCGGACGCGACAGGCAAATTTCCATCACCGCACCACGACGGGTTACCGCTACACTTTTTTCCTTGCTCATTTCTGCTGTCTCCAGTTCAGGGGTTCTTGAAATTGGGTTTTCTCTTGGCGAGGAATGCGCTGACGGCTTCCTCGTGATTCGCCGTGCGGAAAGTATGGCCTTCCAGCGCCAGGGAAGCGTCGATAATCTGGTTCAGGATATTGCGCAAATACAGATTGACCGAGCGCTTGGTCATCTCGATCGCCAGGCGCGGGCCATTGGCCATGCGCTCGGCGAAGGCATAAGTCCGCGCTTCAAGTTCAGCCGCCGGCACCGCATGATTCACCAGGCCGATGGCAGCCGCCTGCGCGCCGGTGAGTGCATCGCCGGTCATCAGGAATTCCTTGGCGCGGTTTGGCCCCAGCAGCAGCGGCCAGATCACCGCGCCGCCATCGCCTGCGGAGACGCCAACCGATACATGCGTATCGGCGATCTTGGCCGCTTCGTCCATGAAGCAGACATCGGCAAACAGCGCCAGCGTGGCGCCCAGGCCCATGGCGGCGCCATTGACCATCGAAATCACCGGCTGCGGCGTATCGACAATGGCGTGCAGCACTTCGGCGCCTTCGCGCAACACCTTGGCATAGTCATCGCCGGAACCCCGCAGTTGCTCGAGCCAGCCCATGTCGCCGCCCGCGCAAAAAGCCCGGCCCGCCGGGTCGCCGGTCAGCACAATCGCGCCGACCGAACGGTCCTTGGCTGCCTCGCGCAACGCTTGCGGCAATTCCTCGTGCATGAAGGCATCGACGGCATTGCGTTTGGTCGGCGAACTCATCGTAATGGTCAGGATTCCGCCCGTGCGTTTCAGGATCAATCGTTGGTATTGCTTGCTCATTGCTTCTCCTCGAAAAAAAATTTAACGGACTTCACGGCGCCCGACTTAGCCGCTTATTCTACGTCTTCACCCTGCCAAACCGCAGCCTGAAAGCGGCTCCGCTTCATGCATGGGATACGCCATCCCAACGCTTGAGGCCGGGAATATCGATATTGAACTGGTCCAGCACGCGCCCGACAATCTGCGTCACTACCTCGTCCAGCGAACTCATGCCCAGGTAGAACGACGGCACCGGTGGCACGATCACTGCCCCCGCTTCGGTCGCCAGCGTCATGTTGCGCAGATGAACCAGGCTGAGCGGCGCCTCGCGCGTCACCAGCACCAGCTTGCGCCGCTCCTTCAAGGTCACATCCGCCGCGCGCGTGATCAGGTTGTTGCTCACCCCATGGGCAATCGCCGCCAGGGTATTCATCGAACAGGGCATGACCACCATGCCGTCGGTACGGAACGAACCGCTGGCGATCGATGCGCCGATTGCCTTGTTGTCATGCACATGGGTCGCCAGCGCTTCGAATGTCTTGCGCTCGGCATCCAGCTCCAGCTTGGCGGTCAGCACCGCTGCTGACGAAAGCACCAGGTGTGTTTCCCATCCTTGCGCCTGTTGCAGCAATTGCAGCAGGCGCAAACCCAGCAGCGCGCCCGATGCGCCGCTGATGGCGATCACCAGACGCCGGGGCATGGCTGTATTTACAGATGAACTCACGCGGCGCGCCTGGCCGAGCTGGCGCCAACCGCCGCCGCCAGCAAACCTTGCAGCTTGTTGAAGCCGGGATCGCTGTAAGTGGCCGCAGCCGCCTTGTGGAAGGTCGGGTCGGCGCGCACCACGCCGATGCCCTGCTTTGCCCACTCGCTGATCAACGTATGGCCACAGGCCAGCGCGCGTTGCAAATCGTTTTCGGCATAGGACAACAGCACCTCGCCCATCAGCGTGCGCCAGGCGGCGCCTTGTTCGACGACCACGCCACAGCCCGCTGCCTGGGCGATTTCCTGTGTCCGCTTGGCGAAATGCAAGGCCTTGTCACCTTCGATCGGCAGGGCAAACACCAGGCGCAGATAGCGCGAGCCTACCGACTTTTCATAGTCATGCCAGGCGGCGGCCGGTTTGCCCTGCATGAGTCCGGCGCGTGCCTGGGCGGCGGGATCGCTGGCGTTGGTCAAATCCTCCAGGCGCACTTTCAATTGTCCGGCGACGCCATTCAGCATGCCCCACAGGATATCGACATTCTTGGGCAGGCCATACAGCGCGCCATAAATATTCCACGCCGCAGGATTGCCACCGAGCAGTTTGCGCTCGCTGCCGCCATCGATCACCACCACGGTATTCGGCACCACCATGTTGATACGCAGGTCGCGCATCACTTCGACCGCCGCCACCATCGTCTGCTCGTCATCGATGCGCCAGGCAAACGGCCGGTAGGCTGGCGGCGCCGGTGAAATCCACAAGCCGACCTTGGTGGGAATGCCCAGCCCGGACTGCGTAAAGCTGCCATCCATGTAAGGCCCGAAGCCAAGCTTGAATAGTTGCCAGCAATCGCCTTTGGGCAGCGCGCCCATGCCGGTGCGCACCAGCGAACCATCGGCTGTCACCACCTCCATGCCGCATTGCATCAGCAGGTTATCGCTATAGGCTGAATAACCCAACGCACGGTCGCAGATGCCGCCGACCACCGAATCGGCAGCATTGCGGCCGCTGTCTATCCAGAAGTTGTAGCCCTTGGCATGCAGCGCTGCGCTCAACTGCTGGTAGCTGACGCCCGGCTCGACCAGCGCATGGGCCGAATCGTTATCGATATTGAGCACTGACTTCATGTGCGATAAATCGACCAGCACCGGCTCGCCCTTGGCCTGTGAAACCTGCAAGCCGTTGCCGCTGGCATTCGGCGTTACCCACAACGGCACGCCTTCGGCATGCGCGATTTTCTGCACGGCCTCGACATGCTTGACGGTCGTTGGCCGCACGGCTTTCTGCGGCAAGGCCAAACCCGCCGCACCGCGCAGCGGCGTGGTATCGGTAATCGCCTCGGTATTCACGCCGAGTTTTTTCAGCTTTGCGGAAAAAGTGTTTATTGACATGCTGACTCCTCGTTTTTTAACGTGAAAGACTTGGGCAAGTGCGCTGTGTAATAACCGAGCGAAGCGAGCCATATAGAAGCCTCCCCGTGAGGGGGCGAGGCGGGAATGCGCGACGCCTGCGTCGCGCCGCCGTAGCCGGGTGGCTGTGCAAAGCCAGCCGTGGGCCGCGT
>JBAQUE010000059.1:0-3035 GCA_049297315.1 Rugosibacter sp. | reverse complement strand
GTTGATGATGCGCTTGACTTCCAGACCGGCGATGCGGCCGGCGTCCTTGGTCGCCTGGCGCTGGCTGTCGTTGAAGTAGGCCGGCACGGTGATGACCGCCTCGGTGACTTCTTCGCCGAGGTAATCTTCTGCCGTCTTTTTCATTTTGCGCAGCACTTCGGCGGACACCTGTTGTGCCGCCATTTTGTTGCCGCGCACTTCGACCCAGGCGTCGCCATTGTCGGCCTTGACGATCTTGAACGGCATCAGGTCGATGTCCTTTTGCACTTCTTTTTCGTCAAAGCGACGGCCGATCAGCCGCTTGACGGCATACAGGGTATTTTTGGCGTTGGTCACCGCCTGGCGCTTGGCGGAAGCGCCACAAAGGATTTCGCCATCATCGGCATAGGCCACGATGGACGGGGTGGTGCGTGCGCCTTCGGCGTTTTCGATTACCTTGGGTTTGCCGCCTTCCATGATGGCGACGCACGAATTCGTGGTGCCCAGGTCAATGCCGATAATTTTTGCCATGATTTTTCCTTTTCAAAAAGTGTTTGCCGTGTGGAGGCGTTCTAGAAACCTGCTCTGGTTATGGGGTTGAGGCGCTTGTTTTCAAGCGATATGCCAAGGTTGGCGTCAGCCTTTGGCCTTGGCCACGACGACCAGCGCCGGGCGGATCACGCGGTCATGCAGGGCATAGCCTTTTTGCAGCACGCTGAGCACGGTATTGGCCTCGGTCGCGGCATCCGGCGCTTCGATCTGGCTGATGGCCTGATGTTTGTGCGGGTCGAATTTTTCGCCCTGTGGGCTGATTTCGGCGAGGCTGGATTTTTCGAAGGCGGCGGCGAGCTGCTTGAGTGTCAGCTCGACGCCCGCCTTGAGATTTTCCGCGCTCTGGTTTTCGTTGGCCAGCGCGGCTTCCAGGCTGTCCTTGACGGCCAGCAATTCACCGGCGAATTTTTCCACGGCAAACTTGCTGGCGCGGGCCACGTCTTCCAGCGAACGGCGGCGCACGTTTTCGGTTTCGGCCTTGGCGCGCAGCCAGGCATCGTGATGCTCGGCAGAGGCGAGCTCGGCCTGGCGCAGCAGCTCTTCGAGGCTGGGCATGGTCTCCGTGGCATTGGCTGCCGCGTCACTTGAAAAAGTCGGCGCTGGCGATACGGCGCCATCAGCCGACTCAGGCTGCATTTCAGTATTTTGTGCGGTGTTTTTGGGGTCCTGCATAGACGATCTCCTGAATAAACTTGACTTACATGGGGGCGCATCTGGCCATTTCAAGCCTGGCCGGAATTTTTTTCAATTTTTTGTTCAAGCTGCTCGATATGCCACGTCGCCCGTTCATCCAGCGCCAGCGCCTGGGCAATGCAGGGCAGGGTGGCTTCGAGTTCCGCCGCCAGCGTCCACGGCGGGTTGATGATGAACATGCCGCTGCCATGCATGCCGTGCCCCTGGGTGGCGGGCGCGCGCACGCTGAGCGTGGCATGCAACCAGTGCGCAGCGCCGGCCTTTTTGAGTTTTTCCGGCAACTGGTTGGCGTCCAGGGTCGGCAAGAACGGATGCCAGACCAGAAAAGTGCCGGTGGCGAAGCGTTTCAAGCCATCCTTGATGGCGGCGACGACTTTCATGTAGTCGCTCCTGATTTCATAGGACGGGTCGATCAGCACCAGCGCGCGGCGCGAGGGCGGCGGCAGGGCGGCCTTGAGCACTTCAAAGCCATCGGCCTGGTCGACCATCACGCGGCGGTCCTGGTTCTTGAACTGGCGCCGCAGCAGGGCGAAATCGGTCGGGTGCAATTCGCACAGCCGGATGCGGTCGATCGGGCGTGCGATGTGGTCGATCAGCCAGGGTGATCCGGGATAGTGGTGTAACGCGCCGCCCCGGTTCAGTGTGCGCAAGATGGCCATGAAATCGGCCAGTGGTGGGGGCAGGTCAGCACGCCCCCACAGGCGGCCGATGCCATGGATGTATTCACCGGTCAGCTTGGCCTGCTTGCTGTCCAGCGCATACAACCCGGCGCCGGCATGTGTATCGACGACGGTGTAGGGCTTGTCCTTCTGGTTCATGTATTGCAGGCAAAGCATCAGCACCAGATGCTTGAGCACATCGGCGTGATTGCCGGCATGGAATGCGTGGCGATAACTGAGCATGGGGGCAGGATAGAATGCGCGGCCATGAATGATACGCAAGGCAGCCGCATTTCCAAACTGATGGCCGAACGCGGCCTGTGTTCGCGCCGCGAAGCGGATGCCTTTATCGAACGCGGCCTGGTGTTCGTGAATGGCGAGCGGGTCACGCAGCTTGGTACGCGGGCCATGCCCGATGCGGTGATTACCCTGGCGGCGGAAGCCCGCGCCACGCAAGCGCGGCAAGCCACGATCCTGCTGCACAAACCCATCGGCTATGTTTCCGGGCAGGCGGAAGATGGCCACCAGCCGGCTGTCACACTGATTTCAGCCAAGACGCAAGCGGCGGGCGACCGGCAGCGCTTTCAGCCCGCGCACCTCAAAGGACTCGCCCCGGCCGGCCGCCTGGACATCGATTCCACCGGCCTGTTGATCCTCACCCAGGATGGCCGCGTGGCGCGGCAACTGATCGGCGATGATTCAACGGTGGAAAAAGAATATCTGGTGCGCGTCGATGGCCAGCTCGACAGCCATGACCTGGCGCTGCTCAATCACGGGTTGGAACTCGACGGCAAACAACTGCGCCCGGCGCAAGTGGGCTGGGCTAACCATGAACAATTGCGCTTTGTCCTCAAGGAAGGCCGCAAGCGGCAGATCCGCCGCATGTGCGAACTGGTGGGGCTGCGCGTTACAGGCTTGAAGCGCGTGCGCATCGGCCGCGTGGTGCTGGGCGACTTGCCGCTGGGGCAGTGGCGGTTTTTGCGCGAGAACGAAGGGTTTTAACGTGAAAGACTTGGGCACGTGCACTGTGTAATAACCGAGCGAAGCGAGCCATATAGAAGCCTCCCCGTGAGGGGGCGAGGCGGGAATGCGCGACGCCTGCGTCGCGCCGCCGTAGCCGGGTGGCTGTGCAAAGCCAGCCGTGGGCCGCGT
>JBAQUE010000058.1:0-22327 GCA_049297315.1 Rugosibacter sp. | reverse complement strand
GGCTGTCGCGCGGATCGGCGAGTTCGTGCGCCAGCACACGGGTTGAAGCGAGGCGCCCAGCAGGTCTTTACATTTACATCTACTAGGAGAAGTTATTCATGAGCGAGCCACTTGTCACCTATGCCCGCGACGGTCACGTCGCAATTCTTACCCTGAACCGGCCGGAGGCCATGAACGCGATGAATGTGGCGATGTTCGTCGACCTGACCGCGGCGATCAAGCAATATGCTGCTGATGACGAGGCCTGGGTCGGTGTGATCCGTGGTGAGGGCCGGGCATTTTGCACTGGCGGCGATTTGAAGGAGGCGCTGGAGCTGATTGGTGACCAGCCGGAGAACTTTTATGTCTTGCCGCGCCAGGGGCTGGAATCGATCGCGTTGGTTGGCGCCGTACCCAAGCCGATGGTTGCCGCCGTACATGGCTACTGCATGGCCGGCGGACTGCTGCTGGCGAATGCCTGCGACCTCATCGTGGCTGGTGAATCAACCAAGTTTGGCATTCCGGAAACTTCAGTCGGCATGCCGACCATGGGCTATCTGGACTTGTGGAAGTTCATGGGGCCGCGCGTGTTCATGGAGAAAGTGCTGACCGCCGAACCATTCAGCGCCGCCGAAGCGCATGCCTGCGGCTTGGTGAATCGCCTGGCGGCCGATGATCAGGTGCAGGCTGAAGCCATGAAGCTGGCGCAGAAGATTGCCTCCAATTCGCCGCGTTCGGTGGCATCCCATACGCAGGCGGTGCGTATGTCGGTCAAATACAACCGCGAAGTGCTGGAAGAGATGCAGCGCCGCATCTGGGATCCGGTGGTGTTCGGGCAGGATATCCAGGAAGGCCTGTCGGCGTTCCGCGAGCGCCGCAAACCGGAGTGGCAGAATCGCTGATGCGTTGATATACGGTGGCGCGCGATGAATTCACGCGCTTTTTAGCTAAAACTCGCGTAACCCCGCCGTATCACCATCCGCTACGGCGAGGAGAGCGTCTTTTGCTCGACCGCCTTGTAGCGCAGTTGTTTCATCAGCGCCGACTTTCAGCCAAGGATGCGCCAGACTCCGGCCAGCGTCAGGCTGACACCTGTCAGTTGCAGCCAGATGTCGGTGCGCCCGCGCAGGAACAGTGTGCCGATGAAAATCAGAATCCCGGCCAGCGAGATGAAGTACCAGTACAGCGGCTCGGCCGTGGTGCTGATGGCGAAGGAGGGCGCGAGGCGCTTGCCCGCGTCGATGATCGCGTTGGCGATGCGCCGGTCGCCATCGCGGTCGAGTTCGAAATACTCGCCGCCACCGGTGCGTGCGACCGCCTGTAACGACACTCGATCAAGCCGCGAATAGGCAGGCACGGCCGGGTCATGCACCGGTTTGCCGTCTTCATCATGATAAGTTGGCATCTTGCCGCCGCCCAGCGTGCCGACGCCCACCACGAAGATGGGAGTGTTGCGCGCCACGCTTTGCGCAATGGCCTTCTGCACCTCGCCGCTCCACAGCTCGCCATCGGAGAGGATCAGAAACATTTTCGCGTTGGCTGATTTGCCATGCAAGGTCTCATCGCGCGCCATCATCTGCATGCCCCAGCGGATGCCCAGTTCAAGATTGGTATCCCAGGTCGTCTGGTCGTCAATCCTGAACGGGGGTTCCTTGTCGAGATGGTCGAAAAAGAAAAACAGGGTATTGGGATCCTTGGTCAAGCGCACTTGCGGCGCGGCAACGTGGGCAAACAGCGTCAGCGACACGCGGTCGGTTTTCCAACTGAGCGCATCGCCGAGCAGGCGCAAGAATTTCATCGATCGCTGGTAACGGTTGCCGGGCACATCTTCAACGCGCATCGATGCCGAGCCATCCTGCAAAATCATCAGGTCAATGCCGCCCTGGCGCACCATCGCCAGCGGTCCCTGCGGCCGGGCCAGCGCAATGATCAAGCAAGCGCCGGCAAGCACCAGGCACAGCCAGAATGGCAGGTCGCCCGCCACTGAAAACTGTTCACGTGCCGGCAGTGTGCGGTGCGCAGTCAGGCGGCGTTTATCAGCCTGGCGTTCGATGAAGCGCCAGACCCAGAGCAGCAGCAACAGCGCTGGCATGGCGAGCAGCCAGAGATAGCCCGGCTCGGCGAAGGTGATGCGGCCAAAATCAAAACCTGCGGACATTGCCGATGCTTATCCGCGCCGCTTCATTTCCGGACCGAGGCCTGGCGTGAGTTCCTTGCGTTCGTCGGAACGCATGGGCACCACGGTTTTGAATTTCTGCATCTGCCCGGTGGGTGGTGGCGAGCCAGGCCAGCCATGCACCGTCGGGCCGCCGGGCAGGTCGAGGCTGATGGTGGGCGTGGTGGTTGCGTCAGGGGATGGCACTTTGCTTGGTTTGGCGGTGGATCGCTTGGCAGATGCATCGCGGAATCGCGCGACATATTCGTAGTTGTATGCGGCGTCGGCATTGCCGGGATCAGCCCGCAATACTTCCGCGTAGGCTTGCACTACAGGATCAAGACGTTCAGCCGCCGGCAACTTATCAGCCGCACCGCCAAGCGCCGCGCGGAATGCGGCGTTGGCGCTGATCAGCATGATCTGCGGGTCGGTCGCGCGGGTCTTGTCGCCAGCAGGCATGAGTTGCTGATAGGCCGCCCGCCAGTAAGCCAGCCTGGCCTGATGCCTGCGCGCCTCGGCGGCCAGTGATACGGCGGGAAGCAGCACGCGCACGGGCGCAGGCTCCTCGCCGGGCGCGGCATCTTCCTGATAGAGCAGGGTGGCCAGATGTTCCTGTGCGCTGGCCAGCCGGCGCGTGAATCCGGCTTCCGCATGGCACAGCCAGGCCACGGCAAACAAGGCCAGGGCAAGTAGCGATCCGCCAATAGCAGTTTTCATGTTGTTCTCCTGAGGATGATTGTTATGGGAATTTGCGGAAATGGCGCAGGCCCAGCTGCAACGCGGCGGCGACTGACCAGAGCATGGCGGCAATCAGCGCGAAGGCATTGAAGAGCGGCTGCTGGTTGCTGTATTGGCGGGAGCTGATGGTCCCCGTCGCCGCCTTGTCGATTTCGGCAATGGCGTCGAGGAGCGCCTTTTCGTTATTGGCGGCGAAAAATTTTCCGCCGGTTTTTTCCACGGCCGGAATCCACAGCGCATCGGGAATCACCTGGCCCTTGGTCAGCCCGTAATTCACGCGCACGAGGTAGACCGGAATTTTCGCTAGGTAGGCGCTGTTGACGATCGAATCAAGGCTGTTGCCGCCGCGCGTCATCGAATCTTCGCCATCGCTGAAGATCACCATCAGGTTGCCGGCGGCGTCGAGAAACTGGAATGCCTTGAACAGCGCCGTGCCCTCTTCGACCGCGCGGGCGATGATCGTGCCCTGGTCGGGAAACAGCGAGAATTCCAGTGGGTCGCCAATCAGGCTGAGGCTGAGCAAGATATTGTCATAGTCATGCGTGAACGGGGTCACTACATAGGCTTCATTGCCGAATTCGACGAGCGCAAGCAAATCGTGGAAGCGGCCGGAAACGCGCATCTGCACGAAGCGTTCGGCGGCGGCTACCGTGGTGAAGAAAGCCGTGTCACCGCTTGCACGCTGTTTCAGTGAGTTTGCGGTGAAGTGTGTCGACATGCTGGACGAGGCATCCACCATGATGCAGATGCGCCGCCCCGGATAAGACATTTCGCGGGCCAGCAATGTGCTGTAGGGATCGGCCAGCGCCAGAAAGAAAAACGGCAGGCCGAGCAGGAACAATATCAGCGGAACATGCAGCATGCCAGCCAGCGGCGAGCGTGGCATGGTCTTGAGTATGGCCGGCACGAAGATGCGCTGGCGGCGACGCGCCAGCAGCGCGCGCGTGGCGAGCAGCAACAGCGTTAGCGCCAGCAGCCCCAGCAAGGCCAGACGGGCTTCGTCACGATGCCAGAATTGCAGCGTGTCCAGATGGATCGATCCCCACTCGGCGGCGGCCGAGTCAAGCAGGGGATAGATCTGTGCGGGGGAAATCACGCCTGCGCTTTCGCTCCCGACCACGGCAACCAGTGGCGTAGCCAGGACGTGTCCCGCGCCTGCGCCGGCTTCAGGCGGATGGTGGCGGCGAGCGCGGCGGCCAATGCCGTATCGAGCGCAGTGCGATCCACCACATCCTGTGCGCCATACTGGGTGTGGTCAAACGTGGTGAGCGCAGTTTGCAATTGTTCCAGCGTTTGGCGGCGGGTTTGTTCGGCAGCAGGCGGCAGGTGCGCAATGGCCTGCGCCAGCAGGCTGCCCGTGGCGGCGGCTGACAGCATCAGCGGCTGACGGTGGACAAACCCCGGTTTGACCACCAGGCCGCCTTGGCCGGTTTGTGCGTCAGGACTTGCCGTTGCCTGATTGATCGTGTGGCCGAGCGCGCAGGCGGCGGCAATGCGCGTGGCGGCTTGGGCGCGGCCGGCCAGCGCGTGGTTCCAGCCCGAGTTGGCATCGCGTGCGACGGCCCTCAGCTCGTGGGCGGCGAGTTCAAGCACCTGACGGGCGCCGAGCAGATGCGTGGCGTGGCTGGCTGATTTGCGCGCATGCGCGATCAGGCGCATGAGCATGGCGACAAGCATCAGGAAGCCCAGGCCAGCCAACGTGAAGGTGGCGATGTCGAGCATGGCCGCACGTTGCGTCAGCGCCTCGATAGCCGAGAAATCGCCAGCGGATGTGTCGCGTATGCCAGGCGCATCGGCCGCTACCAGCGAGAGCACCCGCACCGACAGCGGCGGCAGCAGGTAGCTCAGGGCGCGGCCCTGCACGGAGGAGGCGTCGCCTGCGACGCGGCTGTCGATGTGGTAGTTCAAGGTGAGGGGTGGCAATGGCGCCTCGGCGCCAATCACATCCGGATTGATGATGCGCAGGGTATAGGCGTACTGGAAAAACCGGCGCTGGCCGTTATGCAAATCACGCGGATGCGTACTGCCCACGATTTCAAACGGCGCCAGCGCAATGGCCGAGCCAGCCAGCCGCGATTCATCGGGCACAACCTGGATGGCTTCGCTGTCGAGCGCCGCGCAGGTCAGCGTGAGGCCGAAGGTTTCGCCTATCCGCACCGCGCTGCTGCTGGCGCGCCACCAGCAGCGCAGCGGATCATGTTCGGCGATTTGTTGCGCGCTGACCGCTGGCTGGGCGAAGGCAGGCAAGCTGAAGATTGATAGAAAAAGCAAACACCAAAGTTTATTCATGAGCAGCCCCTCTCCCGTGTACGGTCGATGCTGGTTGATCGACTCAGTTATATGGTTTTCTCAGCCGCCGTTCGGCGACGAATTCGCTCAATGCGATGTCGGTTTGCAGCTGATCGCGGCCAATGCTGACCACATCCAGGCCGAGCGCCTTGGCGTTGTGCTTCACCTCGGCCTGCCAACTGCGGATCCGCTCGGCCATCTGGCGCAATGCTTTTTTCGACAAGGTGCGTGTGAGGCCGGTTTCGATATCTACCGCTTCAACCCACCCGGCGGATACATCCGGCATTTCAAAGGCGAACGCGCTGTCGATCAGCACGATGAAGACGTCATGCCGGGCGTTCAGGTAGGCCAGTTCCTGCAGAATGCTTTGCGCATCATCAAACAGGAAATCCGAGATGACCGGCAACATCGACGTGCGGTGCAGGTAACCGCCCAGCGTTGCGCCGATGCCGCCGCTGCGTGGCACGGCCAGTAGATTCTGCCGGTATTGGTAGGCGTCAACGCAATGCATGACGTGGCTTTTGCCAGAGCGCGGGCGCAGCGCGGCGAGGTGTCCGAAACCCGCGTCGAAAGTAATCAGCCCGAACGGGTCCTGAAAGAACGAGGCCGACAGGCCAAGTGTGGCGATTGCCCGCGCCACCGTCGCGGCAATCGGCACGCCGTCGATGCCGCAACGCGTGGATAGTGAACTGTCGGCGATGGCGACGACGGTGGCGGTGCTCGGCTGCTCGAACTCGCGGATGACCATCGGCGCGAAATTATTCAGCGAGGATTGCGCCCAGTCGATTGCGGCAAAGCGGTCGCCCGCCTGCCAGTCACGCAGGCCGAGAATGTCGAAACCCACGCCATGCGACAGGCTGTGATGGTCGCCACCGGTCATTTCCGACATGCGGCGCAAAACAAGCAGTTCGATCGCCGAAATGTCGGCCAGGCTGAGCAGCGGAGCCGGGATGGACTCTGCCGGCGCGCTCACGGGATGGGTACCCGATCGATCACATCCTGGATGACGGCGTCCACCGTCACGCCCTGGCTGGCCGCGTGCGGGCCGAGCCAGACGCGATGGCCGAGCACATAGGGCGCGAGTTCCTGGATGTCTTCCGGATACACCTCGGTGCGGTGGTGTTGCAGCAGCGCCCAGACTTTGCCCAGGCGGCCCCAGCAGATGATGGCGCGCGGCGACGCGCCAAGATCGACGCCCTGTTCGACCAAGGTGGAAGGCGAGCGCGTCAACCATCCGGTGGCGGGATTGTGCGGCCGCGTCGCCGCGACCAGGCGCTGGATGTACTGGCCGAGCCGGTCATGAAGAAACACCTGCTGGCTGATCGCCGAACGCAACTGGATGATGCGCTCCTTGGTCATCAGCATATTCAGTTGCACATGCTTGAAATCGAAATTGACCAGCCTGGCTTCTTCTTCTGCGGGCAGATAGCCGATGTTGATCATCATCGCAAAGCGGTCAGCCGCTGCTTCGGAAAGCGGAAAGGTGCCCTGGCCCAGTTCCACCGGGTTCATCGTCGCAATCGCAAAGCTGAAGGCCGGCAGCGAGTGAACTTCCTTGCCTACCGTGATGGTGCGGTCTTGCAGTCCTTCAAGAAACGCGCTCTGCGATTTGGGCGGGATGCGGTTGATTTCGTCGAGCAGGATGACTTCGGCCGAGGCCATTGGCCCGAATTCGGTGACCAGTTTGCCAGTCGCCGGGTTGATCATCTGGAAGCCGATCACCTCGCTCGGTTGCAGGTCGGCGCGTCCCTGGATACGCGCGAATTTCGCGTCGCTGATGGCGGCCAGGATGACGCCGAAAAATGTCTTGCCCACGCCGGGCACACCGCGCAGCAGCAGGTTGCCGGCATTCACCTGGCGATTTTCCTGCTTGTCGTAAGTGGTCGGAATCTCCGAGAGCAGCACCACGTTGGCCAGCGCCTTGGCCGTGTCGTAACCAACCAGCGCCTTGCCGCCTTCGGCAATGATGGCGTTGTGAAACTCAATCGCGTCGGCAAGATCCTGGTTCATGGCCGGGTGATTCTACCCAATGTGACATGGAAATTATCGATGCTGCGGCGCACTGCACAGGCCATACGCTTACGCTTTTTACGGCCACTTCGTGACCTTCCCGCCGTGTTGCCAGCGCCGACTTTTTACGAGGCGCGGCGTTTGCTGGGTTTCTTTTGCGCAGGTTGTGCTGGCGCAGTACGGAGCATTTTTTGCAGATAGTTTCCAGTCGGGCTGCCGGCCACGCCAGCCACCTGTTCCGGCGTGCCGCAGGCAATGATGCGGCCGCCGCCCGCGCCGCCTTCGGGGCCGAGGTCTACCAGCCAGTCGGCGGTCTTGATGACATCCAGATTATGCTCGATGACCACGATGGTGTTGCCGTTGTCGCGCAGGCGATGCAGCACCGCGAGGAGCATTTCGATGTCGTGGAAATGCAGTCCGGTGGTGGGTTCGTCGAGAATGTACAGCGTGCGCCCGGTGTCGCGTTTGGAAAGTTCCAGCGCCAGCTTGACGCGCTGCGCTTCGCCGCCGGAGAGCGTGATCGCGCTTTGCCCGAGCTGGATGTAAGACAGGCCGACATCCACCAGCGTCTGCAATTTGCGCGCGACCATCGGCACGGCATCGAAAAAATCGCGCGCCTGTTCCACAGTCATTTGCAGCACGTCGTGGATGGTCTTGCCCTTGTAGCGCACTTCCAGGGTTTCGCGGTTGTAGCGTTTGCCATGGCAGACATCGCAGGGCACGAAAATGTCGGGCAGGAAGTGCATCGCCACCTTGATCATGCCATCGCCCTGGCAGGCTTCGCAGCGTCCGCCTTTGACGTTGAAGGAAAAACGTCCCGGCCCGTAGCCGCGTTCGCGCGCGGCGGGCACGCCGGCGAACAGCTCGCGGATCGGCGTCAGCAGGCCGGTGTAGGTGGCCGGGTTGGAACGCGGCGTGCGGCCGATGGGCGACTGGTCGACGTTGATCACCTTGTCAAAAAATTCCAGCCCGTCGATGGCCTGATGCGCCGCCGGCTGTTGCGTCGAGCCATACAGGTGCTGCGCGGCGGCGGCATACAGCGTGTCATTGATCAGCGTCGATTTGCCCGAGCCGGAAACGCCGGTGATGCAGGTGAACAGGCCGACCGGAATTGCCAGATCGACATTTTTCAGGTTGTTGCCGTTGGCGCCGATGATTTTCAACTGGCGCTCCGCATCGGGCGGCGTGCGCAAGTCGGGGATGGCGATACGGCGGCGGCCGGACAAAAACGCACCAGTGGGCGACGCGCTGTTCGCTGCCACCTGTTGCGGCGTGCCTTCGGCGACGACCTGGCCGCCATGTTCGCCCGCGCCCGGCCCCATGTCGACGACATAATCGGCCGCCTCGATGGCCTCCTGGTCATGCTCGACGACGATCACCGTGTTGCCCAGGTCGCGCAGGTGGATCAGCGTTTCCAGCAAGCGCGCGTTATCGCGTTGGTGCAGGCCGATCGAGGGCTCGTCGAGCACATACATCACGCCGGTGAGGCCGGAGCCGATTTGCGAAGCCAGGCGGATGCGTTGCGCCTCGCCGCCGGACAGGGTTTCCGCCGAGCGGTCGAGCGAAAGGTAATTCAGGCCGACGTTGATCAGGAAAGACAGCCGCGCGGTGAGTTCCTTGAGAATCTTTTCCGCCACCTGCGCCTTTTGCCCGCTGAGCGTGAGCGTGTTGAAAAAATCCCGGCAGTCAGCCAGCGGCAATCCGCTGACTGCGGCGATGCTCTGCCCGCCGACAAACACGTGGCGGGCCTCGCGGCGCAACCGCTGCCCCGCGCAATCCGGGCAGGGTTTGTTGTTCAGGTATTTGGCCAGGTCTTCGCGCACGCTGAGCGAATCCGTCTCGCGGTAACGCCGCTCCATGCTGTTGATGATGCCCTCGAAAACGTGGCTGCGCTCGAAGCGCGTACCTTTCTCGCTGAGGTATTTGAATTTGATCTGTTCCTTGCCCGAGCCATACAGGATGATTTTTTGCAGTTCGGCCGGCAGGGCTTCGAAGGCCATGCCGGTGTCGATCGCGTAATGTTCGGCGAGCGATTCGAGCATCTGGTAATAAAACTGGTTGCGCTTGTCCCAGCCCTTGATCGCGCCTTCGGCGAGCGACAAATGCGGAAAGGCCACCACGCGCGCGGCGTCAAAAAACTGGATCTGCCCGAGGCCGTCGCAGGTCGGGCAGGCGCCCATCGGGTTGTTGAAGGAAAACAGGCGCGGTTCGAGTTCCTGCAAGGCGTAATTGCACACCGGGCAGGCGAATTTGCTGGAGAACAGATATTCCTTGAGAGAGGCATTTTCGCTATCCATTTCCACCGCCAGTGCGCGGCCTTCAGCATGGCGTAGCGCGGTCTCGAAGCTTTCCGCCAGGCGCTGGCGCTGGTCATCGCGCACCTTGAGCCGGTCGACCACGATATCGACCGTATGTTTTTTGGTCTTGGCCAGCTTGGGCAGGTTGTCGATGTCATGCACCGCGCCATCCACGCGCAAACGCACAAAACCCTGCGCACGCAACTCGGCAAATAGCTCAAGCTGCTCGCCCTTGCGCTCGGCGACAACCGGCGCCAGGATCATCAAACGCGTGTCGGCCGGCAACGCCAGTACATGATCGACCATTTGCGAGACGCTCATCGCCTGCAGCGGCAAATCATGTTCCGGGCAATGCGGCGTGCCGGCGCGGGCGTAGAGCAGGCGCAGGTAATCATGGATTTCGGTGACCGTGCCGACAGTCGAGCGCGGGTTGTGGCTGGCGGCTTTCTGCTCAATGGAAATCGCCGGGGAGAGCCCTTCGATCAGGTCGACGTCGGGTTTTTCCATCATCTGCAAAAACTGCCGCGCATAGGCCGATAGCGATTCGACATAGCGGCGCTGGCCTTCGGCATACAGCGTGTCGAAGGCCAGCGAACTTTTGCCCGAGCCGGACAAGCCGGTGATCACCGTCAGCCGGTTGCGCGGCAGGTCAAGATTGATGTTTTTCAGGTTGTGCGTGCGCGCACCGCGAATTTTTAGGGTATCCATGCAGCGGGAATGAACCGACGTGAGAATTTTGGAGCAGGGCAAGCTGTTAATATACGCGACTTCATTCACGCCTCTGCCTCCACCATGCCTGCCCTAACAACCGACGCCATGAGCCGCGACGAAAAGCGAGCCGGTGTCGCGCTGGCCTCGATTTTTGCCTTGCGCATGCTGGGCATGTTCCTGATCCTGCCAGTGTTCGCCATCCACGCCCGAACGTTGCCCGGCGGCGACAATCTCACCCTGGTCGGCATTGCGCTGGGTGCGTATGGCCTGACCCAGGCGATGTTTCAGATACCCTTTGGCATGGCTTCCGACCGTTTCGGCCGCAAGCCGGTGATGGTCCTTGGCCTGCTGATTTTCGCCATCGGTTCGGCCGTGGCCGCACTGGCAGGTGACATCCACTGGACCATCGTTGGCCGCGTGCTGCAAGGGGCGGGCGCGATTTCCGCCGCGATTACGGCGCTGGCGGCCGACCTCACGCGCGAGCAGCACCGCACCAAGGTGATGGCCATGATCGGCTCGTCGATCGGCCTCGTATTTGCTGTTTCGCTGGTTATTGCTCCCATGCTGTACGCCGTCATCGGCATGCACGGCATTTTCTGGATGACCGGCGCGCTCGCGCTGGCGGCGATTGCCGTCGTCACCTTCATCGTGCCCGCGCCGCCAGCGCTACAGCCCGGCCCGAAAGTGCCCTTTCGCGAGGTGCTTACCAATGCGCAGTTGTTGCGGCTCAACCTTGGTATTTTCACGCTGCACATGTCGCAGATGATGATCTTCATGGTCGTGCCCAGCCTGCTGGTCAGCACCGGCGGGCTGGCGCTGGCCGAGCATTGGAAGATTTATCTGCCTGCCGTGCTGGCATCTTTCGTGCTGATGGTGCCGGCGATCATCTATGCCGAGAAATACCAGAAGCTGCGCACGGTGTTTGTCGCCGCCATCATCCTGCTGCTGCTGACCATGCTGGTGCTGGCGTTGGAAGGCAACCACTTTTATGTTGTGGCAGGCGGGCTGCTGAGTTTCTTTGTCGCCTTCAACCTGTTGGAGGCGATGCTGCCATCGTTGATTTCGCGCGTTGCGCCACCGCGTGCGAAGGGTGCGGCGCTGGGCGTCTATAACACCACGCAGTCGATTGGCCTGTTTGTCGGTGGCGCACTGGGCGGCTGGCTGGCCAAGCATGCCGGCGCACCGGCCGTGTTTGGCTTTGCGGCCGGCATGGCGACAGTCTGGCTGGCCGCTGCCGCCACCATGCGGCCGATTGTGTCCCGCGCAGCCACGGTTGCGGGTGGGCATGGCATACTTGAAACACGAACTGAGGAGAGTTGATATGGCGTCGGTAAATAAGGTAATTCTGGTAGGCAACCTGGGCAAGGATCCCGAAATGCGCTACATGCCCAATGGCGATGCCGTGGCCAACATCACGCTGGCAACGACGGACACATGGAAAGATAAACAGACCGGCGAGAAGAAGGAGGCCACCGAATGGCACCGCGTGGTGTTCTTCCGCAAGCTGGCCGAGATCGTCGGCCAGTACCTGAAAAAAGGCTCGCAGGTGTATATCGAAGGCGCGCTGAAAACCCGCAAGTGGCAGGATAAGGAAGGCCAGGATCGCTATACCACCGAGATCGTCGCCGACGACATGAAAATGCTCGGCAGCCGGCAAGGCATGGGTTCCAGCGATGTGCCGCCGCGCGACCCGGCGATAGACTCAAGGGGTGCGCCGCAAGCCGCCGCCAAGCCAGCCGCTGCTGCGCCAGGCGGCAACTTCAATGACTTCGAGGACGATATCCCGTTCTAGCCCGCAGGCGCCATGGCCTATCGCAACCGCATGCGCATGCCTGAAAAGCTCAAATTGCTTTCTTGGCGCGACATTTTTCATGTTGCGCTGCCTGCGCTCGTGCTTGCGGCCGCGGCTTTCTGGATCGCCGCGCAGTACATCAAGCCGGCGCCGCCGCGGCAGGTGACGATCAGTACCGGGACAGAAGGCGGCGCCTATCAGCGCTTCGGCGCGCTGTACGCCGACGTGCTGGCGCGCTATGGCATCCGCCTGATCAACCAGCCGTCCGCCGGTTCGCCGGAAAACCTGCAACGCTTGCGCGACCCGCAAGCCGATGTCGATGCGGCCTTCATCCAGGGTGGCGCGGCGCAATCCAGAAGTGATGATGCGCTGGTCTCGCTGGGCGACCTGTATTACGAGCCGCTGTGGATTTTCTATCGTGAGGGCGCTGTCCCCCGGGATGGACGTGTGCTGGACCTGAAGGGGAAACGCCTGGCGATTGGCAGCGCGGGCAGCGGCACGCAGCAACTGGCGAAGGAGATTCTGGCGGCCAATGGCATCGACAAAAAGAACACGCGCTTGATCGAAGATGGCGGTTTCGATGTCGTCGGCCGTCTGCAGCAAGGCAAGCTCGATGCCGTTTTTGTGGTCGGGCCGACACAGTCCGCGTTGGTGTGGGCGCTGCTGTACACCCCTGGTGTGCATCTGCTGAACCTCGCCCAGTCGGAAGCCTACACGCGGCGTTTTCCTTATCTCACGCACCTGACCTTGCCGCGTGGGGCGATTGACCTGGTGCAGGATATTCCGCCGCGCAATGTGCAGATGGTATCCACCACGGCGACGCTGCTGGTGCGCGAAGACACGCATCCGGCTGTCGTCTGGTTGCTTTTGCAGGCGGCCAGCGAAGTGCATGGCGAACCCGGCGTGTTCCAGAAACCGGCCGAATTTCCACGCGCCGGCGGGCAGGGTGGATTTCCCCTGGCGCAGGAAGCCGGGCGCTACTACACCTCCGGCAAGCCATTCCTGCAACGCTATTTGCCCTTCTGGGCCGCCATCCTGGCGGATCGGCTGATGGTGATGCTGGTGCCTCTCCTGGCCGTGCTCTACCCGCTGTTCAAGCTCGCGCCGGGGCTGTACGGCTGGCGCGTGCGTTCGCGCATTTACCGGCGTTATGGCGAGCTCAAGTTTCTGGAAAGCGAAGTCGAGGAAGACCCGCAGCGGCACACCCGCGATGAGTGGCTGAAAAAACTCGATGTGATCGAGGCCGACGCCAGCCACATCCGCACGCCGCTGGCCTTTGCCAACATGCTATACACCCTGCGTCAGCACGCCAGCCTGGCGCGCGAGACTATCCTGAAGCGCACCACGGCGTAAAGACGGCGTTAATTGCCGTTAAGCGCCGTGTCGCCAGCGCCGACTTTTCAGCCGCGCCAGGCCGTCGCCGTTCGGCCAAAAGCGGACGGTTACAACTTGCCATACTCCCCGAACAAAACTAACATGTCAGCCTCATGGGGATTACGCAGCCTCCCCGTCTCAAGACGCCTGGCGTCCAAGGTCTGCTCAAATCTTTGTGGCTCTACGCCCAATGAGGTGAGTTTATGGACGCGACAAACATCAATATCCCTGATTCAGCGCCGACACCCGTTTCACTATCTGTAGCCTTTATCTACTGGCTCAAGCTCGGCTTCATCAGCTTCGGCGGACCCGCCGGTCAGATCGCCATCATGCATCATGACCTTGTGGAAAAGAAACGCTGGATTTCAGAAAAGCGTTTCCTTCATGCCCTGAACTATTGCATGGTCCTGCCTGGCCCGGAAGCACAGCAACTGGCTACCTACATCGGCTGGCTGATGCATCGTACTTGGGGCGGCATCATCGCTGGCGGGTTGTTTGTGCTGCCTTCGTTTTTCATTCTGGTCGGACTGGCTTGGGTCTATGTAGCCTATGGCTCGGTTCCTGCCATCGCCGGGCTGTTGTATGGCATCAAGCCTGCAGTGGTTGCCATCGTGCTGTTCGCCGCCTTTCGTATCGGCTCGCGAGCGTTGAAAAATAACGTTCTTTGGTCCATTTCGGCACTCGCGTTTGTCGCCATTTTCGCCCTCAAGCTGCCGTTTCCAGCCATCGTGCTGGCCGCTGGGATTATCGGATATTTCGGTGGACGCATTTCGCCCCATCATTTTCAGGCAAGGGGCGGACACGGTAAGGCAGACAAGCATTTCGGCCCAAGCTTGATTGATGACGATACGCCCATGCCGGAACACGCTTTGTTCAGTTGGGCAAGGCTGGTAAAAGTTGCCGCCATCGGGGCGGGCTCATGGCTGGTTGTCATGGCGGTGCTGGTTGCAAGTTTTGGCTGGCAAAGTACCTTTACCCAGATGGGCTGGTTCTTTACCAAGGCTGCATTGCTGACTTTTGGTGGGGCGTATGCGGTGTTGCCTTATGTCTATCAAGGCGCAGTAGAGCACTACCAATGGATGGCCCCGGCGCAGATGATTGACGGGCTGGCGCTGGGTGAAACCACACCTGGCCCGCTCATCATGGTGGTTACCTTTGTCGGTTTTGTCGGTGGGTGGGGCAGGCAGGTCTTTGGTGGCGATGCTATGTTTGCTTCGGCTTTCGTGGCCGCTTCGGTTGTCACCTTCTTTACCTTCCTGCCAAGCTTCGTCTTCATCTTCATGGGTGGCCCGTTCATCGAAACTACCCATGGCAACCTGAAACTGACGGCATCACTGGCTGCCATCACGGCTGCCGTGGTTGGGGTTATCGTCAATCTGGCGCTGTTCTTTGCCGCCCACGTGTTCTGGCCGTCGGGTCTTGGCAACGCCGCAGACTGGCCATCTATCGTACTTGCCGTTGCTGCCACGGTAGCCATCTTCCGGTTCAAGGTTGGGGTGATACCTGTCATCCTGGCCAGCGGTGTTCTAGGTATGGGGTGGAAGTTGCTCACGCTAACGTGACGACGCATCAGGCTGCGGTTCAAGTTCGCGCAGGATGCGTTTGGCCAGATCGCGCAAACCGGCAGGCGAAAGGTCTGCCGCAACGTAGGTAACGGCTTGACCGAGTTGGGCAAAGTTGCGTGATTGGGATCGGGCATACAGCGGGTCGTAATGCTCAACCAGCAGCTCAGCCACCAGGGTGCGGAAGTCACGTGCCTGCGCCAGCCCCTGCCAGCGCAGGATGCGCTCTTTGCCCTGAATTTCCTTCAGGCGCATGAGTTGCGCATCAAGGCGGCCTGGCTCGCACAGGTAGTCATAGTCCTGCAACAGGAATGCCACACGCGCCGGAAGGCTGGCCTCCACGCACAGGCAGGCGGCAGAGCGGATCGCGGTACTCAAGCTGTCCGGCAGGCGTACTGCGCCGATTTGGCGGCTTTCGGCTTCGACAAAGACTGGCCGCGCGGGGTCGACTGATGATAGGGTTGAATACAAAAGGGTCTCGAACTTTTTTTGCGCAGGTTGCGGCGTATCGGGCAGGTCGCCGAGCACCGAGCCCTTGTGCGCGGCGAGTTGTTCCAGATGCAGTATCTGCGCACCCTGCGCCGCCAGCGCTTCGAGCAGGCGGCTTTTGGCGCTGCCGGTGGGGCCGGCGATGACCCGGAACCGGATGCCGCCAGGAAGCGTTTGCAGGTTTTCCAGCACATGACGCCGCCAGGACTTGTAGCCACCTTCCAGCCGTTTGGCAGGCCAGCCGATTTCGCGCAGGATGTGGGTAAACGCGCCGCTGCGCTGGCCGCCGCGCCAGCAGTAGATCAGCGGCCGCCAGGATTTTGGATGCTGGTTGAGCGTCGTTTCCAGATGTTGTGCAATGTTGCGCGCGACCAGCACGGCGCCTACCTTGCGTGCGGCGAACGGCGATTCCTGCTTGTAGAGCGTGCCCACGCGGATGCGTTCCTCGTTGCTGAGCACCGGGCAATTGATCGCGCCGGGAATGTGGTCTTCCGCGTACTCGGCAGGCGAACGCACATCGATGAGGGTGTCGAACTCGGCGAGTTGTGCTACGGTGGCACGTGTGTAATCTGGCACTATTGAATATCAAACCGGGCATAAACAGCCCCGTATCTTAACGACATCGCCTCCTCATTCATGAACGACCAAAATATTTCCGCATCGACATCACCCGCAGACATTCCTGTAAGGCTGACCCAGTTCAGTCATGGCGGCGGCTGCGGCTGCAAGATCGCGCCGGCTGTGCTGTCGCGGTTGCTGGCGGAGTCCCCGTTCAAATCGTTTCCCGCCGACCTTCTGGTCGGCACCGAAACCAGCGACGATGCGGCGGTGTATCGGCTCAACGACGAACAGGCGATTGTCGCCACCACGGATTTCTTCACGCCCATTGTTGATGATCCCTACGACTTCGGCCGCATCGCCGCGACCAATGCGCTGTCGGATGTGTATGCGATGGGTGGCAAGCCGCTGTTCGCGCTGGCGCTGGTGGGCATGCCGCTGGACAAGTTGCCGGAGGAGGTGATCCGCCGCATCCTCGCCGGTGGCGAATCGGTCTGCGCCGCGGCCGGGATCCCGATTGCCGGTGGCCACAGCATCGATGTCCTGGAACCGATCTACGGCCTGGTGGGCATTGGCCTCGTCCACCCCGCGCGGGTCAAGCGCAACAGTTCCGCCCACGTCGGCGACAACCTGATCCTGAGCAAACCGCTGGGCATCGGCATGCTCTCGGCGGCGCTGAAGAAGGGGCTGTTGTCGGCCGATGGCTATCAGCAAATGCTGCATTGGACGACCCGCTTGAATACGCCCGGCATCGCCCTGGCCGCACAGGCGGGCGTGAATGCCATCACCGATGTCACCGGCTTTGGCCTGGTCGGACATCTGCTGGAAATATGCCGCGGCTCCGGCCTTGGCGCACACATCGAATTTGGCCGCCTGCCGCTGATCGTCGAGGCGGTGGCGCACAGCCGCAGCGGCATTGTCACCGGCGCATCAGGCCGCAACTGGTCTGCCTGCGGTGCGGAAATCGATCTTCCTGCCGGCTTTGCCGAATGGCAGCGTAATCTGTTGACCGATCCGCAGACGAGCGGCGGCTTGCTGATTGCCTGCGCAGACGAGGTCACTGAAACCGTCATGCAACTGCTGCGGGACGAAGACTTTGGCGAGGCGGCCGTCATCGGAAAGCTGAAAGCCGGTCCGGCCAGGCTGTTGGTAAGTTAGAGGAGAGCATTTTGGTATTCGGTTGGTTAAAAAAGCGCAATGGCAAGACATCGCCGGATACGGCCCGGGATTTTCTTGGGGCATTGAGCGGCAGTGGCGAAGCCGTGATTATGCAAGTGATTGACTGGGTGAATGGGCAGTTCGAGAACGGGAGTCTTGACCTGACATTGCTGCAAATGGCGGACCAGCGTTTGGACATGATCCGCGCCCAGATCAGTGAACAAGCCTATGCCCAAAGCAGGGTCGGCGCCGGTTACCGGTTGCTGCGGACCAATAGTGAACAATTTGCGCAGGCCTACCTGAGGATTGCGCGCGGCCTGCCTGAAGGAAGTTCTGAGCGAGTATCCGCTTATCTGCGTGCGGCCTGTCTATTTTCTCGGGCGTGCCACATGGCGCGGATGACATACGGCGATCCCGGTGATTTGCGCAAGGCTATCCTGGGTGTTTGGCAAGAGGCGGAAAGGCTACGCATCGTGGCCCAGCGGACACTGCCGTATCCGTCTTTACCGGAAAGCTCTGTCAGCCAGGAACTGGCAGTCAGCTTTCTGTTTGAGACGGCGCCTTTCGAAACCCTGTCGGTTGCGCAGATCGAATATCTCGCGCGATTTTTGACGTTCTATGGCAGCAGAATTGTTGTCACGCCTGCCTCCGGCACATCGCTTCCCTACGCGATCCTTGCGAACGGCCAAATTTCCGCAGTGGGTAATGAAACTGCGGAATCGCCGCTGCTGTTCATCGGTCCGGGGCCGCTGCTGGACTTGATGGCCAAAGCGGCCAAGTTTTCAGATCAGGATAGTCTGCCGCCTTGGGCAGGTGAGCCGCTACCTTATACCGACATGTGGACCATCAAGTCGCTGGCGCAACGCATGTGCGCGACTTGGGAGAAAAAATTCGCCAGGCGCAGCAGTGAGCGTCAGCGCCGGGACGATAACGCCCGCGTGACTGGCGGGTTCATCAATATCCGGCGTGTTATCGCCTATGCCGCCTATGTGCGGGGTGGCGGAAAGCTGGACGTGTTTGGTATGCGGGACAAAGTGATCAGCGAACGGCTGCGCGAAGTGATGGTTGGACTGGATGAAGGGGGTAAGGAGTACACGCCTGTTGAGGTGCTTGCCGTCATGGAAGGTGGACACGATAAAAGTCCCGTCGAAACATGGCTTGTGGGCGACAGTAGTGCAACAGGCTATAGCCTCGTCGTTCCAGGTTTCCGCAAATGGCTTGCAGTGGGTGGTTTGCTGGCGCTACGTGAATGCGACCAAATAGATTGGCATATCGCTATCGTCAGGCGCCTGTATGGGGCGGCCAATTCACGCAGGGTGGGCGTTGAGACTTTTCCTGGCATGCCGGCGCCCGTAGGGATTGGCCTTGAAGGGCAACTGACCAATGTCAGCATTGCCGATCTGCGCGATGCGATCCTCATCAACGGCGCAGATGAAACGTGGGTGGTCACTTCGTTCCCCTGCACTATCGACGCAACGTATTTGATCGTTGGTCAGCAGGGTAAGCAGTTGTTCAAGATCCGTGCGCGGTATTGTGGTGATGACGACTACGAGGTGTATACCGCGACGCGCGTGACCAACTGACGACAAGTATTGGCTGGAGACCGAGACTGCAAGCATGGGCGGTGGCGAGTTAACGCGCTGCTGGCCGTGCTGTTTGCCGTTGCGCCGTATCACCCCATCCACTACGGCGGGGGGGGCCTGCCCGCGAAGCGGAATCCCGTGTCTGCAAAGCTGGACATTTTTTGCCCGGCCACTTTGTGGCGCAGTTGTTCATCAGCGCCGACTTTTTATAGCCGTCGTATTTTTTCCAGCAGCGCAGTGGTGGATTTCTGGTGGATGAAAGGGATGGCATGCACGCTGCCGCTCCAGCCAATTACTTCGCGGTAGCCGACGATTTTTTCTACGGGCCAGTCGCCGCCCTTGACCAGCACGTCAGGGTGGCAATCGAGGATGCGCGCCAGCGGCGTGTCTTCATCGAACCAGGTGACCAGCGAGACGCATTCCAGTGCGGCGAGCAGCGCCATGCGGTCGGCCAGTTGGTTGACCGGCCGCTCCCCGCTTTTGCCCAGGCGCTTGACCGAGGCATCCGTATTGATGGCGACGATCAAGCTGGCGCCGAGCGCGCGCGCCTGCGCCAGATAGGTGACATGGCCGCGGTGCAGGATGTCAAAACAGCCATTGGTAAACACCAGCGGGTGCGGCAGTTGCGCTACGCGCTGTGGCAATTCGTCCGGCGCGACAATCTTGGCCTCGAATGCCGGGGCGGGGTAGTCAGTATTGGTCACTTCTTGGCCGGCGGGCCGTCCAGCGCACGGGCTTGTTCGGGGCTGATGATTTCAAACACGCGCACTACCTTTTGCACACCGCCCGTGGTGCGCGCGATATCTGCTGCCGCGTCAGCTTCGGCCTGGGTCACCAGGCCGAGCAGGAAGACGATACCGGCTTCGGTGACCACCTTGACGTGCTGCGCGGAAAACTTCTGCGCATCCACAAAGCGCGCCTTGACCTTGGAGGTCAGGTAGACGTCATTGCTGCGTCCGCCCAGGCTTGATACACCCGCAATGGCGAGTTCGTTGCTGATCGATTTGACATTCGGCACGTCACTGGCGATTTGTGCGATCTCGGTCTTGAGCGCTTCGCTCGGCGCTTCGCCGGTGAGCAGCAGCATGCGGTTATAACTGGTGACATTGACATGCACCTGGTCGCCGAATTTTTCACTGATACGGTTGGAGGCGCGCAGTTCCAGGCCTTGGTCGGTGACATAGGTCTCGGAATTGCGCCGGTCGGAAACCATCAGCGCGCCGGTACCGACGCCGACAGCGGCGACGCCGAAGCAACCGGCCAGTACGGGTACGGACAGGGCAAGCAAAGTGACATTACGCAAGCGGGTTTTGAGGTTCATTGGTTTTCTCCAAGGATTAGTGCGTCGATACCGTCGCACAGGCAGTGTATGGTGAGCAGATGGACTTCCTGGATGCGCGCCGTGCGTTCGGCGGGCACACAGAGGTGAATATCGTCGGAGGATAGCAACGCATTCATTTTACCGCCGCCCCGACCGGTGAGCGCGACCACGCGGATGCCGCGCGCATGCGCGATTTGGATGGCTTCGATGACATTGGGCGAGTTGCCAGAAGTAGAGATGGCGAGCAGCACATCGCCGTTTTTGCCCAGCGCCTGGATCTGCTTGGCGAAGACATCTTCATAACGGTAATCGTTGGCGATCGAGGTCAGCGTCGAGGTGTCGGTGGTGAGCGCAATCGCCGCCAATGGCGGACGTTCCTTTTCAAAGCGGTTGAGCAGCTCGGCGGCGAAATGTTGCGAGTCGGCGGCCGAGCCGCCATTGCCACAGGCCATCACCTTGCCGCCGGACTTGAGGCTGTGCACCATCAGGCGCACGGCCGATTCAATCGGCGCGGCTAGTGCGCCGAGCGCAGCCTGCTTGGTTTGGATGCTGTCGTTGAACTGTTGTTGAATGCGTTGGATGAGGGGCATGGCTTGATATGAAATAACGGGAAAACAGGCTGCAAGGATAACAGCTTCGGCATGCAGGCTCTGCCGAAATAAAGGCGGAAATCGGTGCGGTCAAAGCAAAACGAATACTTCGACCAGCATCCGCTGCCAAGGGTTCCGGTGTGCGCGCAATTTGGCGATGCGCGCATCGACCCGTTCGCCGGCGTCCATGGCGTCGGCCACGGCGCGGTTCTCGGCGCGCGGCAGATAACCGAGCTTTTGCCCGCGCCATTCGACGCGCACGGCGCTGGCGTCATGCGTATTCTGTGGCTCGCGGATCAGCGTCAGGCGGTCGCCTTCATGCATTTCCCGCCACAGCGCTTCGCCTGCGTAATATCGAAAACCGGCCAGCGGCGAGCTTTGCACCAGCATGCGCACTTCGCCGGCGATTGCTGCGAAAGTGCACAGCAGGCAGCACAGGCTAATCAGCAGTGAACGCATCGCGGATCCATTCCAGTTGTCCACCATCAATCAGCACGCAGTCGAAACGGCAGGGCGTGTCATGGCCTTGGTGCTGGAGCAGCCAGTGCCGCGCGGCAAGAATCAGCCGACGCTGCTTGGTGATTGTGATGCTGGCGGCTGCGCCGCCAAAGTCGGCGCGGTTGCGCAGGCGCACTTCAACGAACACCGTGACATTGTTTTTGGCGCGGCAGATCAGGTCGATCTCGCCGCCGCGCACGCGAAAGTTTCTTTCCAGCACGACGAGTCCCTGCCGTTCGAGATAGGCAGCGGCCGCCATTTCGCCGGCGGCGCCTGCGACTTGTCGGCTCGTCATAGAATGCGTGGCATGAATCAAACCCCTGTGGCGAATTTGCTGGCGCCTGCATTGTATGTCGTCGCCACCCCGATCGGAAACCTCGGCGACATCACGCTGCGCGCGCTGGAAACCTTGCGTGGCGTTGACCTCGTCGCCTGCGAAGACACGCGCCACGCGAAGCATTTGCTCGATCATCACGGCCTGCGCGTGCCCACGCTGGCCCTGCACCAGCACAATGAAAACGAAGCCGCGGCCAAACTGATCGGTTTATTGGCCGAGGGCAGGCGCATCGCCCTGATTTCAGATGCCGGCACGCCGGGCGTTTCCGACCCCGGTGCGCGTACCGTGGCCGCCGTGCGCGCGGCCGGTTTTCGTGTGGTTCCCTTGCCCGGCGCCAATGCGGCGATGACTGCGCTGGCGGCGGCCGGCCTGCTGGACGAGCATTTCCTGTTCGTCGGCTTCCTGCCCGCAAAAGTCGGCGCTCGCCAGACGGCGATTATGCAATTGGCCGACGTGGCTGCGGCGCTGGTGTTCTACGAAGCGCCGCACCGCGTGCTGGAAACGGTAAGCGACCTGGCCGAGTTGTTATCGGCGCGGCATGAAATCGTCATCGCGCGCGAACTGACCAAGCTGTTCGAGCAAATCGAGCGCCTGCCGCTGGCGCAGGCGCTGGCCTGGCTAGAAGCCGACGCCAACCGCCAGCGCGGCGAATTCGTACTGATTGTTTCCGCCCCGCCCGCGCGCGAGGCTGCCGCATTGGATGCGGCAGCGGAACATGTGTTGACCACCCTGCTCGCCGAACTGCCGGTGAAGCAGGCGGTCAAGCTGGCGACTGAAATCACCAATCAGCCCAAGAATGCGCTGTACGCGCGGGCGCTGGCGTTGAAGGCGGCTGATGCTGCTGACTCTCTATAATCCTGGAAACCTCAGTTGACCACTTCCGACG
>JBAQUE010000057.1:0-2223 GCA_049297315.1 Rugosibacter sp. | reverse complement strand
CCGCCGTTGAGCACGGCCAGGCCGGCCGAGTCGTAGCCGCGGTATTCGAGCTTGCGCAGCCCTTCGAGGAGGACGGGAACGACGTTCTTCGTCGCGATGGCAGTGACGATGCCGCACATGGTGCTTTTCTCCGACTTACTTCTTCTTCACCGGCCGCTTCCAGCCGGCGATGGTGATCTGCTTGGCCCGCGACACGGTGAGCTGCTCCGCCGGGGCGTCCTTGGTCAGCGTCGTGCCCGCGCCCAGCGTCGCGCCGCGGCCGACGGTGACCGGCGCGACGAGCTGTGTGTCCGAACCGATGAACACGTCGTCCTCGATCACCGTACGCCATTTATTGGCGCCGTCGTAATTGCAGGTGATGGTGCCCGCGCCAACATTCACGCGCCGGCCTATCGTCGCATCGCCAATATAGGCGAGGTGGTTGGCCTTGGAATGGTCGTCTATCGTGCTGTTCTTGACTTCGACAAAGTTGCCGATATGCACATCGCATCCCAGCTCGGCGCCGGGACGCAGGCGGGCATACGGGCCGATGACGCTATCCGCGCCAACAACCGCATCTTCGATGTGGCAGAACGGCGCGATGCGCGCGCCGGCGGCGATGCGGCTGTTTTTGATTACGCAGTTGGCGGCGATGCTGACTTTGTCGGCCAGCTCGACGCGGCCTGCAAAAACGCAATTCACATCGATGCTGACATCGCGGCCGCAGATCAATTCGCCACGGATGTCGATGCGCGCCGGATCGGCCAGCGTGACCCCGGCTTCCAGCAGCACCGTGGCCTGGTTGCGCTGATGCACGCGCTCCAGCGCGGCGAGCTGCACTTTGCTATTCACGCCTTCGGTTTCCCAACTGGTGTCGGGGTGCGCGGTAACGACGGGCAGCCCTTCGTCCACGGCCAGCGCGACAATATCGGTGAGGTAGTACTCGCCCTGCGCATTGTGCTTGCCCAGCGTGGGCAGCCAGCGCGCCAGCGCGGCAGTGGAGGCGATGAGAATGCCGGTGTTGATTTCGCGGATGCCGCGTTGCGTTTCGTCCGCGTCTTTTTCTTCGACGATGCGCGTGACCTGGCCGGCTTCGCGGACGATGCGGCCGTAACCGTGGGGATTATCGAGATGCGCGGTGAGCAGGGCGAGGGCGCCATCACGCGCCGCGTCGAGCAGGCGGTGCAGCGTGGCCGCGCTGACCAGCGGCACGTCGCCATAGAGCACTAAAGTCGGCGTTGATGAAGCAACTGCGCTACAAGGCGGTCGAGCAGAAGACGCTCTCCTCGCCGTAGCGGATGACGATACGGCGCCCAGATGTGGAATGGCCTGCAATACGGCGTGCCCAGTGCCCAGTTGCGGGTTCTGCAGCACCCAGGTGATGTCCGGCGCATCCAGCGCGTCGCGCACTTGTTCGCCGCCATGGCCATGCACCACGCAGATGCGCGTGGCATGCAGCGCGCGGGCGGTATCCAGCACATGGCCCAGCAGTGGTTTGCCGGCCAGCGGATGCAGCACCTTGGGTAGCGCCGAGTGCATGCGCTTGCCTTGGCCGGCGGCGAGAATGATGACATTCAGGTCGGCCATGTCGGGCTCTATAAACCCGCTTATCGCGGTAGCAGACTCGCGCCCATCAGGAATTCGTCCACCGCGCGTGCGCACTGGCGGCCTTCGCGGATCGCCCAGACCACCAGCGACTGGCCGCGCCGCATGTCGCCGGCGGCGAAGACGCGCGGCACATTGGTGTGGTAAGCGATGCTGCTTTCCGTCTCGGCGCGCGCATTGCCGCGTGGGTCCTTGGCGATGCCAAAGGCATCCAGCACGCCACCGACCGGGCTGACAAAGCCCATCGCGAGAAAGGCGAAATCGGCGCGGATTTCAAATTCCGACCCCGGCACTTCGGCCATCTTGCCGTCCTTCCATTCCAGGTGCACGGCGCGGATGGCCTTGAGATGCCCATTTTCCCCAATGAATTCCTTGGTGCCAATCGCCCAGTCGCGCTCGCAGCCTTCTTCATGCGATGACGAGGTGCGCATTTTCAAGGGCCAGTAAGGCCAGGTCAGCGCGCCGTCTTCCTGTTCCGGTGGCCGTGGCATCAGTTCGATCTGCGTCACACTGGCCGCGCCCTGCCGGTTCGACGTGCCGACGCAGTCGGAACCTGTGTCGCCACCGCCGATGACCACCACATGCTGGCCTTTGACGTTGATCGGGTTTTTCTTGCCGCCAGCGACTTCCTTGTTTTGC
>JBAQUE010000056.1:0-7018 GCA_049297315.1 Rugosibacter sp. | reverse complement strand
GGGTGGTGGCCTGGGATGATCAGGTCAAGGGGCGCATCGAATTCGCCAACAGCGAGCTGGATGATTTCATCATCGCCCGCGCCGATGGCGCGCCGACTTACAATTTCTGCGTGGTGGTGGATGACTGGGACATGGCGATTACGCATGTGATTCGGGGTGACGATCATGTGAATAACACGCCGCGCCAGATCAACTTGTTGCAGGCATTGGGTGCGCCCGTGCCTTGCTATGCGCATTTGTCGATGATCCTCGGCGACGATGGACAGAAGCTGTCCAAGCGGCATGGTGCGGTCTCTGTCATGCAGTATGACGAGGACGGCTATCTGCCTGAGGCGGTGCTGAACTATCTGGCGCGGCTGGGCTGGTCGCATGGCGACGAGGAAGTGTTCAGCATGGAACAGTTTACGCAGTGGTTTGATCTGGACCACATCACGGCGTCCGCTGCGCAGTTCAACACCGAAAAGCTCAACTGGCTCAACGCGCATTACATCAAGGCAGCCGACCCGCAACGCCTGGCTACCGAAGTCAAACGGCGGCTGGCGAAGCAGGGCGTGGCAACGGCGGACGGCCCTGATGTTGCGCTGGTCGCTGCGTTGTATCGCGACCGGGCGGGTAATCTGAACGAACTGGCCGATGCGGCGCATCCTTTCTATGTGGTGATGCATGCCAGCGAGGAAGTGCGGGCCCAGCATTTGACGGAAGCTGCGCGGCATGCGTTAAAGGTGCTGCGCGAGCGCCTGGCCGGCTGCGCCTGGCAAGTGGCTGAGCTTGGCCAATTGGTCAAGCAAACGGCCACCGACCTGGGGTTGAAGATGCCACAGGTGGCGATTCCCTTGCGTGTTGCGCTTTTGGGCTTGCCGCAATCACCAGCGATTGACGCCGTGCTGGAAGTGCTCGGACGCGAGCGCGTGCTCAAGCGACTGGATACCGCATTGGCCAAATAATCGGCCAAATAATTGGCCAAATAAAAAACCGCTTCCCGGGCGAGGTGACCGGGAAGCGGTTTTGGTTTGCGGGTGTGGATCAGCGGCTGATCAGCACACCATTCTGCAAGCGAACCTTGTCACCTTCACGCCATGCGGGCGGCGTCTCGCTCGGGAAAGTCTGCGTGGTGCCATCTTCATAACGCACCACGACCTCGTAGGTCTGTTTTTTCTTCATGACTTTTTCAATCTTGTTGCCAGCCAGCGCGCCACCGACGACGCCGGCGACGGTGGCAGCAGTGCGGCCCCGGCCCTGGCCGACCTGATTACCCAGCAGGCCACCGACCACGCCGCCGGCCACACCACCCATGCCGCTACCCTCCGGCTCGACAGTCAACTCGCGAATTTGTTCGACCACGCCGCAGTCATTGCACTTCACAGGCGCTTGGGCAACAGAAGTCGGCGCTGGCGAGACGCCGCGCAGCAAGTCCCCTTGGGGGGCGGCGGCTGATTGCGTTTTCGGCGGCTTTATGGCAGCTTTTTTGCGCACCACATGGGGTTCTTCCTTGGCCTTCGGCGGTGCAGGTTCCGCTAATGCGGCCGGCTCGGTAACCGCTGGTTCAATTGCAGCAACTTCTTCTTTGGGTTTGTTCGAACCCGGCAGCCAGCCAGCCAGGGCAGCAACGCCGGCCAGGCAGGCGATAATGACCGCAATGGCGGCAGCGAGTATCAAGGGATGTGTGCGTGATGCGGGTTGTGTGGTTTCCATCAATGGTTTCCTCCATGGCTAAAACATGGATACAGGATAACCCAGGATGCCGAGCAATAGGCTGCGAGGAAATCAGTGGTTACAGGTTTTCCGTGTCGCTGGCCATGTGGCTGGATTCTCGCCGCAATGCATGCAGGTAAAACCTCGCCGGATCAATCAGCCTGGTGAGCGGCTGTCCAATCGGCAGCGGCTCGCCGCACAACTGGCTGGCGAGCAATTCGGCGGCCAGCGGCGCCCACATCATGCCGCGCGCGCCGAGGCCGAGCAGTGCATGCAAACCCGCCAGGCGCGGCAGGGTCGCCAAGGTGAACCGCGCCGCTTCCTTGGCCGTCATCGGCGCGGGCAGTGCACCAACCAGCGGCAGGCGGTCGCGCGTTGCGGCGCGAATGCCGACGCGGCCATCCAGTGTGCTGGCGTCGATGTCCTGTGCAGCGCCGGGCAGCAGTTCTTCCAGCCGCCGCAAGTTGCCCTCGTGGTCGCTCAAGCGGCTTTTCAGGGTGCTGTCGTCACGGTCAAAACTGGCGCCCACGCAGACCATGCCGGATTCTGGCGGCGTCAGGTAGCCGGAGCGGCAGAGCACATGGCGCAGCGGCGGTTTGTTGACGGCGAGTTGCGGCAGGTAGCTGACCTGGCCGCGGATGGGCGTGAGCGTCAGCGGAATTGGATAAGGCAGCAGCGTGCCGGCGGCCTGGGCATTGGCGAGAATCACGTGTGACGCGCTGCCGCGCAAATGACCGGCATCATCAAAAATTCGCCAGCCATCAGCCGTTTGCTCCAGCCGGGCGATGGCGACGCCGTAATGTCTGCGGATGCGTTCGCCGCCAGCAGCAAGCAGCGCATGGCACAGACTGCGCGGGTCGACCCAGCCGCCGCCGGGAAACCACCAGCCGCCATGCGCCAGCGGATGGCCAATCAGGGTGTTAGCGGTTGCATGGTCGAGAAAGCGGACAAAATCCTCCGGTAATCCCAAGGCTTCGACCGTTGCGCGTTGCAGTGCTTCATGGGCCACGTCATCCGCAATATGCAGCACGCCGCAAGGCGACCAGCGCACGCCGGACAATTCCGCCAAGCGGCGCAAGGCATACAAATAGCAGGCGCGCGAAAGTTGTGCGCCCGGCGCATCATCTTTTGCCAGCAGCGGCAGCAGCACGCCGGAGGGATTGCCCGATGCTTCCTGCGCCGGTGCGGCGTGGCGCTCGAACAGTTCCACCTGCCAGCCGCGTTGTGCCAGGCGTTCGCTGATGGCCGTACCGGCAAGGCCGGCGCCGATGACGATGGCTTTGCGAAAAGTTATGCGAAGCGGTATCCACTCGGACGGCGATGGTGATACGGCGATAGGCGTTTTTTTGCGCCGGATTGTGGTGGCGTAACGCCCGACAAGCATTTCCCGCTTGTTGCCAAAACCGGGGCGGCGTTCGAGCGACCAGCCGAGTTGTTCCAGCGTGCGGCGCAATTCACCGGCGACACTCCAGGTGGCGAGCATCGTTGCGGAATGGCTCAAGCGGGTGAGGGCGGCGAGCACGCCGGGTGACCACAAATCAGGATTCCTGGCGGGCGCAAAGCCATCCAGATACAGCGCATCCAGGCGGGCTGACAGTTGCGGCAATTGCCTCTGCGCATCGCCGAAGAGCAGGGTCAGCGTGATCTGGCCAGCGTCAAAATGCAGCCGGTGAAAACCGCTGACGAGCAGCGGCCATTGCTTCAACAACTGTGCGGCCAGCGGCGCCAGCTCCGCAAAATCCGCCAGTGCTCGCGCCAGATCATCGCGGCGGAAAGGGTGCTTTTCGACGGAAATGAAATGCAGGCGGCAGGGCTTGCCCGCATCTTGCCAGGCCTGCCAGGTGGCGAGAAAGTTCAGCCCCAGGCCAAAGCCGGTCTCGGCAATGACGAAGGGATTTTCTTGCTGCCAGCGATCGGCCAGATTGTTGCCCTGGATGAACACATGCCGCGCCTGCGCCAGGCCGCCGTATTCGGCGTGATACACATCCTCAAAAGCCGCCGAGAATGGCGTGCCTCTACTGGTCGTCGCGAATTCAGCGGGAACCAGCGGGGGATGTTTCATCGCCGCATGGCCATTCCAGTTACGGATTCAAATATTCCGGGCGCATCTGCGGGAAGAGAATCACATCGCGGATGGACGCGGAATCGGTGAGCAACATGATCAGCCGGTCGATGCCGATGCCGCAACCGCCGGTGGGCGGCAGACCGTATTCGAGCGCGCGGATGTAATCGGCGTCGTAATACATGGCTTCCTCATCCCCGGCTTCCTTGGCCTTGGCCTGTTCCATGAAGCGCGCCGCCTGGTCTTCCGGATCGTTCAATTCGGAAAAGCCATTGGCGATTTCACGGCCGACGATGAACAGTTCGAAGCGCTCGGTGATGTCCGGATTCGCATCGCTGCGCCGCGCCAGCGGCGAGACTTCGGCGGGATAGTCGATGATGTATGTCGGCTCCCACAATTCGGCCTCGGTGGTTTCTTCAAACAACGCAAGTTGCAAAGCGCCCGGCCCGGCATGGCGCAGATGCGGCGCGTTCAGGTCGCACTTCAAATCGGCCAGCTTCTGGCGCAGCCAGGCGATGTCATTCAATTGTTCGAACGAGTAGCCGGGATGATAGTGATGGATTGCGCCGACGATGGTGTAACGCGCAAAGGGTTTGGATAAATCCAGCGTGCGGCCCTGGTACTCGAACACCTCCGCGCCGAGCGCCTCGCGTGCCGAATGGCGCAACAGGCCTTCGGTGAAGTCCATCAGCTTCTGATAATCGGCATAGGCTTCGTAAAACTCCATCATCGTGAATTCCGGGTTGTGGCGCGGCGAGAGACCCTCATTGCGGAAATTGCGATTGACCTCGAACACTTTTTCGAACCCGCCGACCACCAGCCGCTTCAGGTACAGCTCGGGCGCGATGCGCAGGAACAATTCCATGTCCAGCGCGTTATGGTGCGTCTTGAACGGCTTGGCCGCCGCGCCGCCGGGCAAGGGTTGCATCATCGGCGTTTCGACTTCGAGGAAGCCGTGATGCGTCATGTAATTGCGGATCGACTGCACCATGCGGCTGCGCGCGACGAAGGTAAGCCGTGTTTGCTCGTTGGTGATCAGGTCGACATAGCGGTTGCGATATTTCTGTTCGACATCCGTCAGGCCATGAAATTTTTCCGGCAGCGGGCGCAGTGATTTGGTGAGCAGGCGGATGCTGCTGCAATGCACGGTCAGCTCGCCGGTTTTGGTTTTCATCAGCGTGCCTTCGCAGCCGATGATGTCGCCACTGTCGAAGCCTTTGAACTCGCGGTGATTGTCTTCGCCGAGGCTGTCGTTGCTGACAAAAATCTGGATGCGTCCGGACATGTCCTGGATCGTCGCAAAGCTGGCCTTGCCCATCACGCGCTTGAGCATGATGCGCCCGGCCACCTTGACGGTGATCGGCGTGGCTTCCAACTCTTCGCGGGTTTTTTCGCTGTACATCTCATCCAGCCGGCCGGCCAGGTTTTCGCGCGAAAAGTCGTTGGGGAAAGCTGCGCCGCCGGCGCGCCATTGCGTCAGTTTTTGTCGGCGCTCGGCAATCAGGTGGTTTTCGTCGGCGTTGGGTGTGCCGCTTTGTTCAATGCTCATGTTTATACCCCTTGCTTCAGGCTGGCTTCAATAAACGGGTCGAGATCGCCATCCAGCACTTTTTGTGTGTTCGACGTTTCGAGATTGGTGCGCAAATCCTTGATGCGGCTCTGGTCCAGCACATAGCTGCGGATCTGGTGGCCCCAGCCGACATCCGACTTGCCGGCTTCCAGCTTGTCCACCTCGGCCTGGCGCTTGCGCAGTTCCGCCTCATACAGCCGCGATTTGAGCATCAGCATCGCCTCGGCGCGGTTGCGGTGCTGCGAGCGGTCGTTCTGGCATTGCACGACGATGCCGGAAGGCATGTGCGTGATGCGGATCGCCGAGTCGGTCTTGTTGATGTGCTGCCCGCCCGCGCCGCTGGCGCGGAAGGTGTCCACGCGCAAGTCGGCGGGATTGATCTCGACTTCAATCGAGTCGTCGATTTCAGGATAGACATACAAACTGGCGAATGACGTATGCCGTCCGCCGGATGAATCGAAAGGGCTTTTGCGCACCAGCCGATGCACGCCGGTTTCGGTGCGCAGCAGGCCGTAGGCATATTCGCCCTCGACCTTGAGCGAGGCGCTGCGGATGCCCGCCACATCGCCTTCGGTTTCTTCCAGCACTTCAACCTTGAAGCCTTTGCGCTCGCAGTATTTCAGGTATTGGCGCAGCAGCATGCTGGCCCAGTCGCAGGCTTCGGTGCCGCCTGCGCCGGCCTGGATGTCGATGAAGCAGTTGTTGGCATCCGCCGGGTTATTGAACATGCGGCGGAATTCCAACCCGCCAACGTTCGTTTCAACTTCAACCAGATCGCTTTCGACGGCCAGCAGGGTGTCTTCGTCATCCTCGCCTTTGGCCAGATCAAACAGCTCGTGGCTATCGATCAGGCGCTGCGAGATCTGATCCAGGCTGAGCACGACAGCTTCCAGTGATTTCCGTTCGCGGCCTAACTCTTGTGCCTTCTCGGCGTTATCCCAGACCTTGGGGTCTTCCAGCAAGCCGACGATTTCTTCCAAACGCGATGCCTTGGCATCGTAGTCAAAGATACCTCCGCAATTCCTGGGCGCGCATCTTGAGATTGCTGATGCGGTTGGCGACGGCGTTGATGCGTTCGGCTTCCATGACAGTGTGCACCTGATGTGTTTGATTGACGCCGCGAATTATACGGCGGCATGCGGTTGTAAAACCCGCCATCCCGTCATCCGCTACGGCGAAAATCCACAGCAAATCCGGCAGGATTTTTTCCTGCCTCTTTTGCTGTGCAGGTACCTCGCAGGTACCTCGCAGGTACCTCATTGGCTGCTTCATTGGCTGCTTCATTGGCTGCTTCATCAGCGTCAACTTATGGGTAGCGGGCAATGCGCCAAATTGCATGAATACAAGTAAATAGCACGATTGCTCCGGCCCGGCAAAGTATGAACGGGATAGGTTGATCCTGGTCGAAATTTAAAACTTCATCAAGCCGGATCGATAATACCATTTGCATTGCTTCTGACGAAAGCTGGCTGTATGATGAGAGCCGTCTTGCTCCTTCCGATGCATCTATTTAAAAATGCACTGGTTCCTGCCAAAACCTGCAGATAGGACATATATATGTTGAGCTTTCTTGTGGTGAGTTTGTAAGCGGCATATGGATATGGAAGCGACCGATACATCTCCCCCTGGCCGTTCGGTCATACTGGTCGTTGACGACACGCCGCAGAATCTGTCGATCATGCACGATGTATTAG
>JBAQUE010000055.1:0-4771 GCA_049297315.1 Rugosibacter sp. | reverse complement strand
TGGCCTGAAAACCAGCCGCCGGCGGCTGGCGGGTCATGCCGGAAAAGTCCTTCAAGCGCTGCCCCAGCGTACGCAATTCATCACCACCCATCCATTGCGTGACATGCTCGTCCAACCCGGCCAGCGCCGAAGCATGGTGGCGCGCCAGACGTGGCCGGTCATCATCGAGGAATTCCAGCAAGGGCAGAAGCCAGGCCTTGAGCCGCCCGGCGGGAACCGGCAGGAAACGGCGCTCATCCAGCGCCACAGGCACCATTTCCTTGTCATCCAGGGCGCGCACGACGGTCAGCAGCTTGGGTTGCTCGCGCAGCAAGCGCAGCAGCGGCGGCACCAGGCTCACCCGTTCGCCGCCAACCATGACGCCCAGGTCAAGCGTAAACCAGTCGCCCCCCGCCTCTTCTTCAAGCCCGGCAAACCACTCATCTGCGGCGGCCATCTGGAAAGGAAAATCATCCGCAATGCTCACACGGATGCCGGCTTGTTCAAGCGCCGCCACATCCGTCTCAAGAAAGGCCATCCAGCCTACCGCATCGCGGTACTCCGGCAACAGGCAATCATCCGCGCCATCCAGCCGGCGGTAATTCGGCAAGCGCCGACGGTAGCTTTCAAAACCAAGCGCCTGCAGGCGTTTCCACACCTCACCTTCGGCATGCATATCGCGCAGCAGTGTTTGCCATTGCCCGGCGCCTGTCTGCCGCCGCATCATCAGCGCGGGATGCTCGCTGCCCGTGACGCGCAGCCCTTCCGGATAATCAAAATACAGGATGGCGATGGCTTGCCGTTCATCTGCGCCATTCGATGCCGCACGAAAGCGCCCGCTGCCCAGTGTCAGGTGCGCTGTAGGCTGGCCTGCCGCAAGGCTTTCCGCCGCTTCCGGCAGTGGCAGATCCAGGCCCTTTTGCTGCGCCAGGCGCAAGAGTTGCTGACGCACAAGGGGCGCATCCGCCTCGTTCAAAGGCGGCGCGGCCAACAGTTTTTTCAGTACATCATCCGGCAGCCCGGAATGCAACTCGCCGATCAGGCCAGCACCAGCATCAAAGTAAAAAGGTGGGCTCGTGGCAATCACCTGCAAGGCATCCGGCATATCAAAACCAACTTGCTGCTGGCCGCCCACCGTGCGTTCCCAGCGCAATACCAGCGGTCGCTGTGGCCCTTCCTGCAAAGGCTGCTCCATGCAGCCTTCCTGATACATGCGGCCAGTACGCAAAGCCTGGCGCAACAGCAATGCGCCGGTCTCATCCGCCAGTTCAACCGCTTCGCTGTAGTAATACGCCGTCCCCGCCTGCAAGGCGACAAACAACCTTAACGGCGCCACATCGTCATCACGAATGAAATCGCGGTGGCTGCGCATGCTGCCCAGGTCATAGGTTTGCGGGTAATAAGTCACCGGCTTGCTCAGGCCGCCTGTTTTCAACTGCCGGCTTTTGCCCAGTAGCAGCCGCATCGGCTGCTGTCCCTGACGCAGCAGATAGACCAGTTGCTGGGGCAGCGCCTTGCCTTTTGGCGGGCTGGGTGGCTGCGTATCGGGCGTCCCATCCAGTTCACCCAGCCATTCCACTGCGGCTGCACTGGGTTCGGGGAAAGAATCCGCTACAGCCGGATTGCGTTGCTGCTCTGCGGCAGCGTCTGGAGCGTTATCCAGTTCGACCGGTTCCGCACTGACCAACGAGAGTTTGCTTGACATGAAAAGTGACGGCTAAGAGGGGCTTGGAAGATAACACATCATCACGTCCGCCGTCCCGCCAGCACCGACTTTTCGGACATCAATCCCTATCGGCCAAAACCTCCTGGATAATGCCGCCACGCTTGAGCAACTCCAGCCGTCGCGAACGGTCTTCGCGAACAATATTTTGCAAATACGATAAGTTGGAGCTTATGGATTCCAAATAAAAATTTCGCTCCATACCCTCATGAACGCTGAAATGCCTTGCCAACACAGGAGACAAGCCGCCTAGCTCATGCTCCAGACGCGAGTTGGTCAGCTGATAAAACCCCGTGGTTTTCTCCAGCAGTTCATGGAAATCGTTAAAGCCGATGAAATTGGCTTCCACAAACTCAAGATAGAGCAAGGATAATCTTTCAAGATAAGCACGGTTGGCCATCTGGCCAACCAAATCAGCGCTCGCCGTAGCATAAGCGGCTCTGCGCTGCTGGGCATTATCAAAGCTGACCGAGTTGGCTGGCTGGCGATGGTCTGTCAGTTGAATGACCTTGATCAAGGCCATCATGACGTTGGCTGGCAGGTCGCTCAATTGCTGGCACGCAAAATCCACGCCGCGTATCACATGGGTTTCGGTGAACTGCGCGCCGGTACCATGGGCCTCCTCATGTCGCATCAAGTAGCCAGTATCATGCATCAGCGCACCGAGCAGCGCTGCATCGATATGCTCGTCATCCAGTCCTCTACCGGACAGATGCAGGCCGTGCAACATGCGCGCCGAACACAGCACCACCTCATTGGTATGCATGCGGTTGTGATATGGCGTTTTGAGCTTTTCATAGCCGGGCAAATTACCGGCAAAAGCCTGGTCAAGCAGCATGAAAGCGCTGTTGATCCGTCCCAAGTCATGACCAGGGGCAAATTCATGCACAATTTCATTAACACGGGACTGCACCTCGCCAGTGTCATGGATATTGCCCAGCGCAGCAAATGGACTACTCATCTGACCTATCTGATTGCCCCATAGATATTCAAACTGGTGCGCATGCATGGAATGCCTGCCGTAACGTGCGACGAATGCTGAAATCGTAACAGATTCAATCCCTGTCAGACATGGCCCTGAGTAGTACAGAATGTAGCAAAAGGGCTATAAACATCATAAGCCCCAAACCAAATGTTGAAAAGCACGATCATTTTTCTGCTTTTCTTCTTCTTTAACTGTTTAATAAAGCACACTATATGCAGTAACTAAAGTCCTTTCATACACAAGGTTTTTTTATAACTATTTGATTACTATAAGCTGATAATTTAGTTCTTTGAGTCTTGTAAAAGCCGGGGTATTCTTTGCGGCGATTCACCACTTTTATTTTCTTCGGGAGAAAACATGACAACAACCAACGTAACAGCCGAGGAAGCAACTCATGACGAATACACCGGACAAATGGGGTTGCCGTTGCCGCAAGAAATTTCCGGTGAAGTCCTCATCGAAAAATACGCCAAGGGCAACGAGCGCACCGTGCATGAGGTGCGCGCCCGTGTCGCCCGCGCCCTGGCGGCCGTCGAAACTGAAGACCAGCGCGCCCTTTGGGAGGCACGCTTCCTTGAAGCCCAGGAAAATGGTTTTGTGCCTGCTGGGCGCATCAACTCGGCTGCAGGTACCGATCTTTGCGCCACGTTGATCAACTGCTTTGTGCAGCCGGTTGGCGACTCGATTTCCGAAACCGTGGATGGCCGTCCCGGCATCTACACCGCACTGCTGCAAGCGGCTGAAACCATGCGCCGCGGTGGCGGCGTGGGTTACGATTTCTCGACCATCCGCCCGGTCGGTGCGCATGTCAAAGGCACGCAATCGCGTGCCTCCGGCCCCATCTCTTATATGCGCGTGTTTGACCGCTCGTGCGAAACTGTTGAATCCGCCGGCAGCCGACGTGGTGCGCAAATGGGTGTGCTACGCTGCGACCACCCGGATATTGAAGAATTCATCCATGCCAAAGACCATGGCGACCTGACGAATTTTAACATCTCGGTGGGCGTCACCGATGCGTTCATGCTCGCCGTGGAAAACGATGGCGAGATTGAACTGGCCCACCGCGCCACGCCTGCCGCCGACATCAAGGAGGCAGGAGCATACCCCCGTGAAGACGGGCTCTGGGTGTATCGCAAGGTGCGCGCCCGTGACCTGTGGGAACAAATCATGCGCTCGACTTATGACCACGCCGAGCCGGGCATCCTGTTCCTTGACCGCATGAACAAGGATAACAACCTGTATTACTGCGAAACCATCGAAGCCACGAATCCTTGTGCAGAACAGCCGTTGCCGCCTTATGGCTGCTGTTGCCTGGGCTCAATCAACCTGACCAATTTCGTGCACGATGCCTTCTCGGACAAGGCCCGCTTTGACTTCGATGCATTCGGCAAGGTGATCGACACTTCCGTACGCATGCTCGACAACGTGCTCGATGCCACGCACTGGCCGCTGCCCCAGCAATTGCAGGAAGCGCAATCCAAGCGCCGCGTTGGACTCGGTTTCACCGGCCTCGGCGATACGCTGATCATGTTGCGCCTGCGTTACGACACACCGGCTGCGCGTGGCATGGGCGCAAAAATTTCGGAATACATGCGCGACCGCGCCTACCTGTATTCTGCCGAACTGGCCAAGGAACGTGGCGCCTTTCCGCTGTTCAATGCCGACATGTACCTGGCAGGCGGCAACTTCGCCTCGCGTCTGTCCAACCCGGTCAAAGAGCAGATCAGAAAACATGGCATACGCAATTCGCACCTGCTCTCCATCGCGCCCACCGGCACGATCAGCCTGGCCTTTGCCGACAACGCCAGCAATGGTATCGAACCGCCTTTCTCATGGACCTACACGCGCAAAAAACGCATGGCCGACGGCACGCACAAGGAATATGCCGTCGAGGATTACGCATGGCGCCTGTACAAACATCAAGGCGGCGATGTCAGCAAGCTGCCCGACTATTTTGTGACCGCGCTGGACATCTCGGCACAAGCGCACAAGGACATGGTGGCCGCCGTTGCGCCCTTTATTGACACCTCGATTTCGAAAACCGTGAATGTACCGGCTGACTACCCCTACGCCGACTTCGAAGA
>JBAQUE010000054.1:0-5136 GCA_049297315.1 Rugosibacter sp. | reverse complement strand
AGATTCTGCCAAGCTGCACCTTGCCACTGACCGGCAAGGCTGTCGTTGATCGCATCATCACCGATCTGGCGGTGATGGATGTGACAGCGGCCGGACTGAAGGTGGTTGAAATGGCGCCCGGCGTGACGCTGGAACAGCTTCAGGCCAAGACCGGCGTGAAGCTGCACTGAGTTTTTGTTTTTCAGGCTCAGTGCAACAGGCGGGCTGGCGGAAACAGCTCTTCAATAATTTCCGGGCCGAAGCGGTATTCATGGCCGCAGATTTCGTCGGCGATGGCGATTGCGCCGATGTCGGCAATGATTTCCGCCACTTCGTCGCGCCCCATGGTCAGCAGCAGGTTGCGGATTTTTTCCTCATCACGGGGACAATGCCAGGTGACTGTGCGCGACGCGAACAGGCGCAGATTTTCTTCGCTGAACAGGCGGGTGAGCAGGGCTTCCGGCGGCAAGGCCAGTTCATCGGGGCGCACAGTGGCGGCGAGTTGCTCGATGCGGTTCCAGCCATCGGCATCGCGCAAATCCGCATCCGGCAGCTTTTGCAGGAATAGCCCGCATGCGTTGTTTGCATCCGCTGCCAGCCACAGGCGCGCGGGTTGCTGCCCGGATTGCGTCAAATAGTGTTCGAAGATTTCCGCCATCGATTCACCATCATTCGGTATCAGGCTCTGGTAAGGCTCGGCATTGGCGGTTTGCAGCGTGAGCAGCAACTGACCGTCGCCGAGCAGATCATGTGCCGAAATAGTCGGCGCTGGTGACACGGCGGCGTGGGCCGCGTCATCGTGCAACAGCGCGCTGCGCGCCATGCCGCGCAGGCGTAACTGCTCATCGCAGTCCATCACCAGCAGTGATACCGGGCCCTGTCCCTGCAACTGGAAGCGCACCCGGCCCGGTGCTTTGAGATTGCCGCCGATGAGTGTCGTCACCGCCGCCAATTCACCGAGCAGGTTGCGCGCCGCGGGGGCGTAGTTACGCACGGCGCACAGCGCGCGCCAGGCCGGCCCGAGTTGTACCAAGCTGCCGCGGATGTCGAGGTCTTCAAACAAGAAACGATGGACGGTATCCATGGCGAAGAATCAGCGCACGAAGCTGTCGAACAAGGTGGGGTCAAAGCCAACCAGCAACTGGCCGGCGCCGTTTTCCACCACCGGGCGGCGTATCAGGCTGGGGTTTTCCAGCATCAGCGTTACCGCTTGTCCCTGAGTGGTGATGGCTTGCTGCTCAGGGGTGAGCTTGCGCCATGTCGTGCCCTTGGTATTGACCAGCGTCTGCCAGCCCAGGGTGCGGCACCATTGCACCAGCTTCTCGCGAGGTACGCCAAGTTTTTTGTAGTCGTGAAATGCATAACTGATGCTGTTGGCCGCGCACCAGGCAAAGGCCTTTTTCATGGTGTCGCAATTCTTGATGCCGTAGATTTTGACCATGGCCAAGCTCGTCTTGAAGATGGATAGTGATGCGGCGCATGATAGCAAATGCGCCATGGCCATCTGGCTGAGCGGAGTGAAAAACTGGCCGGGTCGCGCATCGAATGTATACTTTCTCCCCATGAAAATTTCCATCTTCTCAATCTTATGACCAGCCAGCTTTTCAGTCCATTTTCCTTGCGCTCCGTCACGCTGCCCAACCGTATTGTGATCAGCCCGATGTGCCAATACTCCGCGGTTGATGGCAATGCGACCGACTGGCATACCATCCATCTTGGGCAACTGGCTTTTTCAGGCGCCGGCATGCTGATAGTTGAGGCCACCGGGGTTGATCTGGCGGGGCGTATTTCTCCAGGCTGTCTCGCGCTGGGTTCGGATGAAAATGAAGCGGCGCTGGCCAGGGTGTTAGCCAGTGTGCGCCGCTATTCCAGCATGCCATTGGCTATTCAGTTGGGACACGCGGGACGCAAGGCATCGAGCCAGGCACCATGGGAAGGCGGCCGTCCATTGCGGCCCGAGTCAGGTGGCTGGCAGACCGTCGCGCCTTCACCAATACCGCATCAAGCAGGCGACCCAGTGCCGCTGGAGCTTGATGCCGCTGGTATTGCCCGTATCACCGCAGCATTTGTTGATGCCACGCGCCGCGCTGCGCGCCTGGGATTCGATGCCATTGAACTGCATATGGCGCATGGCTACTTGCTCCATCAGTTTCTCTCGCCCATTGCCAATCAACGCGATGACGCTTATGGCGGCACGCTGGAAAACCGCATGCGCTTGCCGCTGGAAATTTTTGCAGCAGTACGCGCTGCCTGGCCAAGCGGAAAACCGCTTGGCGTGCGTATTTCGGCTACCGATTGGGTGCCTGGTGGCTGGGACATTGAGCAGTCCGTGGTATTTGCTCAGGCATTGAAACGATTGGGATGCGACTGGGTTGACGCCTCTTCGGGCGGTATTTCGCCGCAACAGCAGATCAATGCTGCGCCTGGATTTCAGGTGCCGTTTGCCGAACGTCTGCGGCGCGACACCGGCTTGCCGAGCATGGCGGTTGGCCTGATCACCGAACCGGCGCAAGCCGAAAGCATCATTGTCAGTGGCGCCGCCGACATGGTGGCGCTGGGACGCAGCCTGTTATGGAACCCGCATTGGCCATGGCAGGCGGCAATTGAGTTGGGGTCGCAAGTTGCTGTTCCGCAGCAATATCTCCGTAGTACGCCGTATGGAGCGGGTCAAGTGTTTAGCCAAGAAACATGAAAGACGTCAAGGTTGGTAGAATATTCGGACAAATTTTGTGTGGCTCAACAGGAAGCCGGAAAGGTATTCAAAAAGCAACTGACTAAGTTTTCGCTGCCTGACTTTTTAATGGTAAAGCAATTGACAGGAACCCGTAAGATAGGTAGCTTGCTGAAAGGTAGCGGGGATCAGCAGCGAAACACGATAACAGCGCAGGCTTAAAAATAAAAATTGCATAGGTGGGGGGGCCTGTCGGGGATAGGCTGGTACAGATTAATTAATAATTTGTAGAAATCAAGAGAGGAAGTTTTTCATGAGTAAATTCAAAATGGTTGGTTATACAGCAGCAATTGGTTACCCAGACGTAGACGGGAAGGGCAATGGCTGGAGTAGGTGTGGTGCGGTAATTGCCTCCGTTTTGGCGCTTGGGTTGTCAGTATCAGTTTCTGCAAAGGAACTTGCACCAGGTACGGTGATCAGTGCAGCCAACCTGAATCAAGTACTGACGGATACATTCGAAGGGCATACCATCGATAGTATGTTGACGGATGTTAATAAAAAGATGATCCTTGAGTTCAAGTGGAAATACACACTCAAGAAGTCAGAGCCGATAGTGTTTCCGGAGCACTGGCTGGCGGCTACCAAGAAGTTCAGTGGGCAAGTGATTTATGACGAAAAAGCCCGTGACGTTAAGGGCTATGTAGCGGGTATCCCGTTTCCTAATGTCAAGGTTGAAGATCCAAATGCCGGGATAAAGTTGGCATGGAACTGGTTTTTGGCACAAGCTTGGGTCCGCAACTCAGCCAATGTCATGGCGGGCGGCGCTAAAGCAGGCGGGTTCAATCAGATATCCATGGATAAGGGTTTTGAGCGTGGTCCAGGTGGCATTAATAACCAGTTTCGGTTTTTAGGGCGAACCACAGAACCGCACACCATCGGCGATGGCAGCGTGGTCAAGAAGCAGATCATCATGACCACCTCGCCATACGACAATGCGGGTCTGGGCGCATTCAACATCACTTATCGCGATGGCCGGCCAGACGATGTCTGGGCCTACATCAAGTCGGTGCGCCGGATACGCCGGATTTCTGGCGGTAACTGGATGGACTCGCTGGCGGGAACGGATATGTTGGCAGATGATAACTATGGTCTCGACGCTCATCCAAACTGGTATAAATCTTGGAAGGTGACTGGGAAACGTTGGTTGCTGGTTGCGCCGCATGGTATAAATTATAAAGAGCGGATTGCCGCGAAATTGAGCGATCGCATCAATTTGAAAGATCCTCCGTACGGAGCATTGATTGATGTCCAATACGAGCCCAGAGAGGTATTTGTGCTGGAGGGTATTCCCCCAGATGAACATCCCTACGGCAAGAAAGTCTTGTATGTTGATGGACAGTATCCTATCAACTGGCAGGCTGAAAACTATGACAAAAAGGGTCAATTGTGGAAATTCCAGGCAAGTTCTGCTGGGAAGTGTATTGAGTATGATGGCTCACCTTCGATTTGTCTTGCGGACTTCCCGACATACGATCTACAACGTCGACATGCCACGCCGATCACTGTAACAGAGAACACTATGGTTAATGTTCCATCTGATCCTGTTGCTTGGAATCCTGGCATGATCGAAAAAGGTATTGCCGGTCAGCTTGGCGGAATGATCAAGTAGTAAGTCCGCCTCGTTCAGGCTCATACATCATTGGATAAGGCGTCAAATTGACGGTTGATGATTGCTAATCTAGAATTTAGAAGTGTCAGGGTGGTAAAGATAATGAGACGGGATGTATTTATTAAATTGATGGAGAGGAATTTATGAGTAAATTGAGCATGTTGGGCCGCATAGCATCATATGGACGAAATGTGGATGAAACAGGTAATTGCCTTCGCCTGCAAGGCGCTGTGATTGCGTCCGTGCTAGCGCTGACGCTTTCAGCGCCGGTTTTCGCAAAGGAACTGGCGCCGGGTACGGTGATCAACGCGGCGAATATGGATCAGGTGTGGTCTGACACCTTTGAAGGCCATACCATCGGCAGCATGATGACGGATGAGCGCAAGAAGCTGATCCGCGATTTCAAGTGGACGTTCCGCCTGAAGCATTCTGAGCCGCTTGTGTTTCCGGATTACTGGACAGGGGCCACCAAGAAGTTCAGCGGTCAGGTGACATACGATGAAAAGGCGCGCGATGTGAAGGGTTACGTGGCAGGGATACCGTTCCCGACGATCAAGGTGGAAGACCCGAATGCGGGAATCAAAATCGTATGGAACTGGTTTTTGTCGCAGGCTTGGGTTATGAATTCGACCAATGTCATGGCTGGCGGACCCAACATCGGCGGGTTCAACCAGTTTTCCTTTGACAAGGGTTTCGAGCGCGGCCCCGGCGGCGTTAACAACCAGTACCGCTTCCTGGGCAGGACAACAGAACCGCACACCATCGGCGATGGCAGCGTGGTCAAGAAGCAGATCATCATGACCACCTCGCCATACGA